>CALMEH010000801.1 GCA_937863115.1 uncultured Acidobacteriota bacterium | reverse complement strand
CGAAATTCATCTAACTGCCAAAGCGGACACGGAAGAAAATGCCGCCGAAATTTTAGAAGAATTAGCCGAAAAAATCGTTGAGAAGTTGGGCATTGCAGTTTTTGCGACCAACGGCGAATTGATGGAAGAAATCGTCGGCGAAATGCTCAAATCGAGCGGCAAAACACTTTCGATTGCCGAAAGCTGCACGGGCGGTTTGATTAGTCAACGCTTAACGGATATTTCCGGCTCGTCGGCGTATTTTATTGAATCTGCAATAACTTACGCGAACGAAGCGAAAATCAAAACCTTAAATGTCGCGCCTAAAATCATCGAAACTTACGGCGCAGTTTCAAAAGAAGTTGCCGAAGCGATGGCAAAAGGAATACGCGAAAAATCGGGCACAGATTATGCAATTTCCATAACCGGAATCGCCGGACCGACGGGCGGCACAGAAGAAAAACCCGTCGGACTCATTTTCGTTGGGTATGCGGACGAAAATCAAGTGAAATCATTCAAAATTATCTTGCCGGGCGATAGATTTTTGATTCGTTGGCGTGCCAGCCAAGCGGGGTTGGATTATTTACGCAGACAAATTTTGAAACAGCAAAACCTGCAAACGGGCGCGTCAAATCAAAGGTGAATCCTGTTTCACATTTTACAGAAATTTTAGGAGAGCAGATGTTAAAAAATAAATTAATTTTATCGGTAATTTTTATAATTGCGATGGCATTTTGCGTTTCGGCGCAGACCAAAAAATTCAGCGGCTATGTTAACGGAATTCCGGTTCAAATGACCTTAACACGCGACGGGGAAAAAATTTCGGGAACATATTTTTACACGCGCTTCGGCAAAGATTTGAAACTCACCGGAACGATTGATGCGGAAGGAAATTTCAAACTCAAAGAATCGGACGCGGGCGGAAAAACGACGGGCGAATTTACCGGAAAATGGACGGAAGAAGTTTTTCAAAACGGCGCACAACTTTCAGGCGAATGGCGCAAACCGAATTCGGATGAATCATCGGGTTTTATCGCAAGTGAACAAATAATTGAATTTACGAACGGCGGAAAATTTACGACGAAAAGTTTTGCAGAAAAAAACAAACCCAAAAAGTTTGAAATTTCTGTTGATTATCCTGTGTTGTCGGGCGTGAATCCGGTAATGGAAACGAAATTTAACCAACTTGCAAAAATGCGGGCAATGAGTTCCGTAACAGAGTTCAGAAAAGCAATGATGGCGCAAACCACCGCCGATTTGAAGAGTTTTCCGGCAGGAATGACAAACAGTTTGGGTGTGAGCTATAACATTGAATTTGCCAACGAAAACATCGTCAGCATCTCGTTTTTGCTGAGCGAATACACGGGCGGAGCGCACGGAAACTATGCCACAGAAACGTTGAATTTTGATTTAAAATCCGGCAAGGAGATAAAATTGGCTGACCTTTTTCAGCCCGGCGCGAAATACTTGAAAAAACTTTCGGATTATTCGATAAGCGATTTGAAAAAGCGGCTTAGTGAAATGTCTGATGACGAATGGATTAAAAACGGTGCAGGCGAAAATGTTGAAAATTTTGCAAGTTGGAATCTGACGAAAAAAGGCTTGATGATAAATTTTGATCCTTATCAAGTTGCCGCATACGCCGCCGGTCCACAAACCGTAATTATTCCATATTCGGAGCTTTCGGGAATTTGGCGCAAAGATATGATGTTTGCGGGAAAATGAGGCGAGAATGAAACTGATTTTGATGATTTTATTTCTTTCGACACAAATTTTCGCGCAAACGGATGGAAATCCGGTTAATTGGTGTCGAAACGGACTTTTTCCGCGTGAAAATGTTGATTTCAGCCTCGGCACAATCAAGGCGAAAAAAGGTGAAAAAGTGTATTTCTTTACCGATGAGCGGAGTGAATGCCCGGGCGGAAAAAAGTGTCAAACCCGAAGCTATATTCTTGCAAACGATGAAGTTATCGTTTCGCTCAAGTTTGGTAATTATTCTTGCGTTTGGTATCAACCGAAAAAGGGGGCGGAGACCGTTGGCTGGATTCGTTCGGATAAATTGGAACTTGTAAATATGATTCAAAGTATTGACGAATATGTCGGAAAATGGAGTTTTTACGATAACGAAATCGAGATTTCCAAAACGGGTAATCGTTCCGTTTTTAACATTTCAGGAATGGCTTTTTGGAAAGGTATGGGTGATAACATTCACACTGGCGAACTCGAAGGCGTTGCAAAATGGAATGATTCAAAACTGCTTTTCAATCACGAAGCCAAGGACGAATATGCTTGCAAAGCAACACTCGATTTGTTGGGGATCTTCCTGATTGTTTCCGACAATTTAAATTGCGGCGGCGCAAATGTAACTTTTACAGGAGTTTACCGAAAAAACGTAAAACGATAACTGACTAACTCGTAGCAGTTTGATTAAAATAAAAGTGAGCAAATGAAAAATTGCTCGCTTTTTTATTTTGAAATGAAAAAAATCGTCGCAAAAATTAGCGCATATTTGAAAGAACTCGGCAAACTCACGCCAATTGCTTTACTTACAACTTTTTTGCCGATGATTGGTGGATGGAGTTTGGCACTTTTCTTTGCTATTCCGCTCGGATATTGGCTTAAAGCAAATTGGGAAATCGGAATTGTTTTATATTTTGTCGGCGTAGTTTTTTTCTGCGGACTTTCGCTTTTGCCGACAAATGTAATCGGAATTGTCGGAGGTTGGGCATTTGGTTTTGAAATCGGAATTACGGTTTTAATTTTGGCAGTGGTTAGTGCGTCAACTCTTGCGTATTTGATTCATTCGCGGATTGTGGGCGACACATTACCGAATGTTTTTGAAAAACATCCGAAAGCCGAAGCCATTTATAAAGCACTTGTGGAACAAGATCACCGCCGCACGACTTTGATAATTTTTCTTTTG
The DNA here is from genome assembly GCA_937863115.1 of uncultured Acidobacteriota bacterium. Classification (GTDB taxonomy): domain Bacteria; phylum Acidobacteriota; class Blastocatellia; order Pyrinomonadales; family Pyrinomonadaceae; genus CALMEH01. Next base: position 5,689 of record CALMEH010000801.1, on the reverse strand, counting down.
CGTCTTTCGCCTGCGATGCCTTTCGGGTTGAGCAATTTTCTGATGACTTCGGCGCGTGTGCCTTTAAAATCATTTATTACCGGAACATTTTTCGGAATGTTGCCGCGATCGTCGGCAGTTGTTTTTGTCGGTGCAGGACTTTCAGAACTTACATTGGATAATTCGCAAGAATCCTGGCTTATAATTTTCGGCATTTTCGCCACAATAATTTCGATAATTTTTATCAGCATCGTTGCTAAACGCGCACTTGACCGCCTAACCCAAGAAAAACCATCGGTTTAAACAATAAATTATGTGTAGAAAGCTATTCTTGACCTAACTGGACAGCAAAAAAGAATTACCCATCAAGTAAATTATGGGTAATTCATTCAACCGACAAATCTTTGAGCAAAACAACACTATTGGTTTCAATGCCTTTTTCGTAAAAAATGTTTGTTCCGTCCTTGGAAACCACAAAACGGAAAATCGAATCATTTTCCCACTCGTGCAATTTTTCCGCTTTTGTTGTTTGTAAATGCAGCTTCCACAACCCGAAAGCGTTGTTTTGTTTAAAAATCAGAAATAAGTTTTCGCCATCTTTTGACCAATCAAGAACAGGAATACCATCGCTTTTTGGCGCATCAATATGTTTGATAATTTCGCCGTTATCGGCTGAGAGAAGTGTGAGCATCATTTTTTTTGTTTCCGGATTCGGAAAATAGCAAGCAATCGTTTTTCCATCTGGCGAAATACGCGGCGAAAAAGTCATCCGTTTAGTTGTTTGGGTTTTAAACTCGCCGTTAATTGAAATTTTCCAAAGGACTTGGGCATTAGTTTCAGCAGCTTTTGCGATGAAAAAAATCGCGCCGCCATCGGGCGAAATAATTACATCCGAAACATTTTCGTTATCGCTTAATTGTGTCGGATTTGTTCCATCAGCGTTCGTCCGCCAGACATTTATTTGCCCGGAACGATTTGATAAAAATATCAAAAATCGCCCATCATTTGAGACTCGCGGCAAAAATTCGGCACTCGGATCGGAAGTTATCTGCTTTTGTCCGTTGCCGTCGAGATTTATCGTCCAAATATCAGCATTTCCACTGGTTGTTGTCGAATAAAGAATTTTTCCGTCGCTCGTCCAATCTGCGCCGAGGGGCAAAAGGCTGTCATCGCCGGTTTTTGTCAGAATTGGATTAGATTGTTCGAGATTTTTCAGCGAAGCCGTAAGAAAATTGGTGATTTTATTCGATTTTACGGCAACTAACGAATTTGAATCATCACTTAAACTGATGCCGAAAATCCCGTTAATTCCGTTTGTCAACGGTCGGGCTTTTCCTTCGGGAAAAGAAATTAGCCAAATTTCATCGTTCAAATTCGGCGATTTTGTTCCATAAGCAACCACGGCAATGCCGCTTCCGTCTTTGAGCCAAGCGGTTTTCCCAGCCCACAGCCATTCTTGACGCGAAATGATTTTTTGTTCGCCTGTTTCGGTGTTGATAACCGCAATTTGCACGGATTTTCCGGTTTCACCGCTTTGATTAACTGTGGAAGAAAGCAGTTTCCCATCGGGCGACCAAGCGAATCCGCCATTTGTAAAACCTTCGTTCAGATTTCGAACGGCGAGAATTCGTTCGTTTTTGCCGTCAATATCGGCAATTATGAGGGCGGTTTCGTTGGCTTCGGGATTGCGACGCATAAAGGCAAGGCGGCGATTATCCGGCGAAATCGCCGGCTGAGTATCAATGTCGTGAGAAATTTTCTGTGCCGCGCCCCCGAGAAACGGAATTTTGTAGAGCGAACCTATAAGTGGCTGATTTTTTTCGGTGGTTTCATAGACCGAAAAATAAATCTGCTCGCTGTCAGGCGAAAACGACGCGCCGATAAAATTTCCGTTAAATTTCGGAACGACTTCGATAATATTGCCGTTTTCGATTTGTCGCAAAACCAACATCTGTTCCGCGCCTTTTTGTTCGATGAGCGCGAGATATTTGCTGTTCGGCGAAAGAATTGCGTGTCGGATATTTGCGCTTGAAAGTAGCGTATTTACTTGAAATTGTTGAAATTTAGTGGCGGTAAAATTTTGCGTTTGGCGATAATATCGCAGGGCAAAAAAACCGCCGGCTAAAATCAAGATTCCGACCAAGCTCAAGCCGATGATTTTTGTTTTGGAAAACTTTTTTTCGATTGATTGCCGATGCGGAATAATCGCTGTTTCATCCGAATCGTGAATGCTTTTTTGCGCGGCGGTGATGTGTGTGCGCGTGTGTTTTTCGACGATAACAATTTCGTCATCGTTGATGATTTCTCGAACTTCGGCAATGAACCGATAGCCGCGTCGCGGAACGGTTACGATAAATTCTTTTTCCTTCTGAAACGCGGCGAGAGTTTTTCGCAAAGTCAAAATGTTTTGCGCCAAAGTCGTTTCTTCGACAAAGGTATCTGCCCAAACTTCGTTCAGCAAAGTTTCTTTTTCGACCGTTTCGCCACGATGCCGAACCAGCACGAGAAGCGTCTGGAAGGCTTTCGGAGTCAGCGAAACCATCTCATCGGCATACAGCAAACATCGCTGTTTGGTGTCGAGAGAAAACCCGTCAAATTCATATAAAGTTAATGTTTTGTTGCTCATAACGGCTTTGAAAATCCTTTGATAAAAATTTCAAACGAAATTTCAAGCAACTTTCAAGACTTTCATAGAAAAGTTTGCTTAAAATCGTTCTCGATGAGGTAAGCAACACAAATAAGGTGCGTTTGTAAATCAAGACAGGACAGCAACAACTGCACTTTTAGCTTACCTCATTCTAAACAAATTCACGTTTTAGACAAATCGCGGGAGAAACTTTTTTTGAAACAGGAGAATCAATGGCAAAAATTTTAACCGAATTTTTAATCGAAACCAGAGAAATTTACATCGTCCGGCGAAAACGCTATTTTGTGCGAACTTGGTGCGATGATTGTGGGCAAGAAGTCAGTATGCTTTCGCCCACAGAAGCGGCTCGGTTGATGTGTCAAGACCCAAAAAATATCTATTCTTTAATTGATAAAAAACACATTCATTTTCGGTATCTGAAAGAAGAAACACCGCTCGTTTGTCTGAGGTCGCTATGTTTGGTTTGATGAAAAAACAAAGGAAGTAAAGCATTATGGAAGCAATTTTAGAGAATTTTATTATGCCTTTTGAAAATCGGCAAAGTTTGGCGGCGAATCGCATTGAAGCATTAAAAACTTTGACCAAACTTTTGCTTCACGAAGTCGAATCGCTCGAAGAAATTTCGCCTTTGGCAAAAAAACATAAAACCGAAGGCGAAATCAGTCTGACGGACAAGGTTCAGCATTACGAAACAACTTTGATTTGTAATGCACTGCTTGTAACTAAAGGAAATCAGCGACAAGCGGCGAAAATATTGGGAATGAAAGTTACAACCTTGCACGCCAAAATCAGACGTTATGAGATAGATACTTTCAATCTTATCGGCAAATTTTCAATGGACGAATTTGAAGAAGAAAATAACTGAAAAATATGTGGAAAAAAGAATTTCTGACAATGCTTCTTATTTTTTTAACGACAGTTTTTGCCAGTGCTCAAACTGTTACCAAAACGGAATTTGCTACTGGAGAAATAATCGAAAAAGTTGAGATTCCGAACTCGGGCAAACAAAGTTTCGCGCTTTATTTACCGAATAATTATAACGTATTACAAAAATTTCCGGTGCTTTTTTGCTTTGACCCGTTGGCTCGCGGAAAAACTGCCGTTGAGCATTTTCGCGTTGCCGCCGAACAATACGGCTATCTTGTTATTGCTTCAAATAATTCGCAAAACGCGATGGACGGCACAACGCTTTCAAAAATAATTTTAGCCTTGTGGAATGACGCACACAAAAGATTTTCGATTGACGAAAAACGAGTTTATGTTGCAGGATTTTCCGGCGGAGCGCGAGTTGCCGCTGGTTTTGCCGCATATTGCAAAGGCTGTGTTTTCGGTGTCATTGGGAGCGGAGGAGGCTTCCCGACAGGGCTTCGGGTTTCATCGCAAATTCCTTTTGTATATTTCGGCGCAGTTGGTTTTGATGATTACAACTATACGGAAATGCGTAATTTAGCTAAAGAATTGGAAAAATCTCAGCGTCTTTATCGAATTGAAACTTTCGATGGAAGGCATCAATGGCTTGATGAAACACGCGCCAAAGAAGCCTTAGCGTGGTTTGAAATTTTAGCGATGCGAGACGGTCGGCGCGAAAAAGACGAGAAATTTATTGAAGATTTTTTCCGCTTACAGACCGCTCAAGCCGAAACCTTTTTGAGTGAGAAAAATTATCTCGAAGCCTTTCAAACTCTTCGCCGAATTGTCTCTGATTTCAGTCTTTGGCGCGATGTTTCAAAATATGAAAGTTCATTAAAAACTTTGCAATATTCGGCGGAACTAAAAAACGCGATTGAAGAAGAAGACCGGCAATTTCGCCGGCAACGAGAAATTGTGGCAGAAATAGTCAAACTCGGAACAACCCTTTTATATTCTGAAGAACGCGATGAAACTCTGCGACAAATCCGTCAGATAGTTAGAGTCTTACAAAAAAAATCAGAAGAGAAAACAGATAGCGCAGAACGGCGAATAGCAAGGCGTTCACTAAATCACGTTTTTGCCGAAACCGTTGAAGCGGCGGTTTTTCGTTATGAACGCGAAGGAAAATTGGAAGCCGCGGCGGTAAGTTTGGAAGTCGCAACTGAAATTTATCCGCAAGCCGCGCAAGTTTGGTATGACCGCGCACGAATTTACGCACTTCAGGGAAAAAAGAAAAAAGCGATTGAAATGCTTCAAAAAGCCATTGATTTAGGCATCCGAAATATCGCCCGTATCAATGCGGAAAAAAGTTTTGAATCTTTGCAAGAGACGAAAGAATTCCAAAGGCTTTTAGAAAATTTGAAGTCGAAATGATGAATTGATAATTACATACAAAATTTGGAATGAATCCATAAAATTGAACCAAACATTTAATCTGCAAGTTGTAAGAAACTTTATTTGAAATTTGAAAAAAATCCGAAAAACGCAATTTTCGGAAAAGCGTCTGAGAGAAAAAAAGATTTTTGAAGTGATAAAAAGAAAAACTCCGCGAAGGCACAGCTATTGCATTTTCAGTTTGTATGAAGATTGAGCGAAATCTTCTGAATATTCAAGAAAATAGATAGTTTTCAGCAAATTGAATATTTTAGGCGAGGCTGTCCGACGAATGTGAATTTTTTTGACGAACTACACGGTCAAACAGCCTCAAAGGTCAAAAATTAACCTCGTTGATGTTGAATATTTCGAGAGCTTGCGGCAAGCAAGTTCACAGATAAATAAACAACATTCCGAGCATACATTAAGGAGTTTATTTATGTCTAGGAAATTTAGATTTTTTATAGTTACGATTAGTTTTTTGCTGTTATTGACGGCAAATATTTTCAGTCAGGAAAGAACCGGCAGTGTCGAAGGCGTTATCAAAGATTCGCAAGGCGCGGTGATTCCGGGAGCAGTCGTGAAAATTACGGGAACAGGCGTAAGCCGCACAGTTACATCCAATGAAGACGGCTTTTACAGAATTCCGTCGCTTCCACCCGGTGTGTATTCGGTCGAATCGAGCGCAACAAATTTTGCAACGGCGAAAAGAAATAACGACGTAGTTGTTACGCTTGGTAACATCACAAATGTTACGATGTCTCTTCAACCGGGACAAGT
>CALMEH010000800.1 GCA_937863115.1 uncultured Acidobacteriota bacterium | reverse complement strand
CTCAGGTAGCTGTTCGTCAGATCGTTGAGCAGATCTTTCGCAACGCCGTTTTCGCCTAGCAGATACTCACGATGTTCCGGCTCGAACATCAACTGACGGCGCAAACCGTAAATCGTTTCGCGCTGTTTGTTCATCACGTCGTCGTATTTCAAGACGTGCTTACGAGTTTCAAAATTTCGCGCTTCGACAGCTTTTTGAGCGCGTTCGATTTGCTTTGAAACGGTTTTCGATTCGATGGCAACGCCCTTTTCCATTCCGAGCCATTCCATCATCGAACGAACTTTGTCGCCCGCGAAAATCCGCATCAAATCGTCTTCCAAAGACAAAACAAACCGCGAACTTCCCGGGTCGCCTTGTCGTCCGGCGCGTCCGCGAAGCTGATTATCAATGCGGCGCGATTCGTGACGTTCGGTTCCGAGAATATGCAAACCGCCTGCGGCGACAACTTCCTTTTGTTCTTCGGCGACGACTCGTTTTGCTTTCTGAAGTTGTTCTTCAAATTGTTCGGGCGTGGCTTCGTCGGGGTTGATTTCGAGGAGTTTTAAATAATGATTCGCCAAGGCTTCGGGATTACCGCCGAGCAAAATATCAGTTCCGCGTCCAGCCATATTCGTTGCAATCGTAACCGCGCCTTTGCGTCCGGCTTGGGCGATGATTTCGGCTTCTTGTTCGTGATATTTCGCGTTCAAAACTTTGTGCGGAACGCCGATTTTCTTGAGTTTTTCGGCAACGAGTTCAGAATTTTCAACCGAAACCGTGCCGACCAAAACGGGCTGATTTTTAGCGTGAAGTTCTTTAATTTCATCAACCACCGCATCCCATTTTTCGGGTAAAGTTCGATAAATAATGTCCGAACCGTCTTTGCGAACCATTGCGCGGTTTGTCGGAATCACCACAACATCCAAACCATAAACCGTGCCGAATTCTTCCGCTTCGGTTTCCGCCGTTCCGGTCATACCGCCGAGTTTTTCATACATTCGGAAGTAATTTTGCAAAGTAATTGTGGCAAGAGTTTGATTCTCGCGCTCAATTTTTACGCCTTCTTTGGCTTCAACCGCTTGGTGCAAACCGTCCGACCAACGTCTGCCAGCCATAAGTCGTCCCGTAAAATCGTCAACAATAATGACTTCGCCTTCTTGGACAACGTAATGATGATCTTTTTTGTAAAGCGTGTGCGCTTTGAGCGATTGTTCGAGGCAATGGAGCATCTCCATATTCGCCGGATCATAAAGATTCGACACGCCGAGAAGTTTTTCCGCTTTCGTAACGCCCGCTTCGGTAAAAACCGACGAATGATTTTTCTCATCGAGCAAATAATCGCCCGTTGTAACCTTCGTTTCTTCGTCTTTGTGTCCACGCTCAAATCGTGGAATGATTTCGTTTGCCGTGAAATATTTGTCGGTTGCTTCATCAGATGCGCCCGAAATAATCAAAGGCGTTCGCGCTTCGTCAATCAAAATCGAGTCAACTTCGTCAATAATCGCAAAATAATGATCGCGCTGAACAAGTGATTCAACGTCGAATTTCATATTATCGCGCAAATAATCAAAGCCGAATTCGTTGTTCGTGCCGTATGTGATGTCGGAAGAATATTGCTCTTTGCGCTCGTAATCGTCCATATCATTTTGGATACAGCCGACGGTCAAGCCCAAAAATTTATGAATTTTGCCCATCCAATCCGAATCGCGCAAAGCGAGATAATCGTTGACCGTAACGATATTAACGCCGCGTCCGGTCAAAGCATTTAAATACGCGGGCAGAGTCGAAACCAAAGTTTTACCTTCGCCCGTTCGCATCTCGGCGATTCTGCCTTGATGAAGCGCGATGCCGCCAATCATTTGCACGTCGAAATGACGCATTCCCGTAACTCTTTTCGAGGCTTCGCGCACGACCGCAAACGCTTCGGGCAAAATCTCGTGCAAAACTTCTTGTTCTTTTTTACGGCGTTCGGTTTGGTCTTCGATGCCGCTGATCGCGTTTTGAATTTTTTGTTTAAATTCGTCCGTTTTCGCTTGTAATTGCTCGTCCGAAAGTGTTTGCACGGACGATTCTAAACTGTTGATTTCCTGAACAATCGGTTTAACCTTTTTCAGAAAAATATCGCTGCTGCTGCCAAAAATTTTCTTAACTAATTTATCTGCAAAACTGTTTACAGGCATAAAATTTTCTCCATTCGTCGTTCAGAGTTCAAACTTCAGTTTGTCAACCGCGAGCGAAGCAATGCGGTTTTCGCTTCGATTAGAATTCAAGTATATCAGCGTTGGGCAACTGCTTGGCTTCGCTCGCAGTTGCCGCAAACTAAAGTTTGAACTCTGAACATTTATAAAATTATTAAAAGTTTAGGTAAGTTTCAGGAAAGATTTTCCCGCTTTTCTCACCGCGATTATTGTGCGTCTTTTTCGGCAAGAAGCGCGTCTATCGAACCGCGCGGAAGGCGTGTAACGATGAAAACTTGATTGTTTTAAGTCATCGCTTTGGTGTTTTCGTAAAGAATATTTACCGAATTGCATTTGCCGATTGCAAATGATTCGTTATAAATTCCGGCAAGAAAAT
>CALMEH010000799.1 GCA_937863115.1 uncultured Acidobacteriota bacterium | reverse complement strand
CATCAAACTTCGGCGACATAAATCTTCCGCTCGTTCAAAGTCGCCTCCGGCAAACTTCAGCCGCCCGTAATTGACGAGCGCCATCGAAAGGGTGAGATTATTTTCAGCGCGTTCGGCGGCGGTCAGACTTTCGTCGAGCAAAATTTCCGCTTGCGCCAAATCGTTTTTTGATTGCCGAATTGCCGCCAACACGACGAGCGTCAGCGTAATTCCCGTATCGAAATTCAATTTGCGGTAAAAGTTTAAACCTTCTTCCAAAAAAGCGGTTGCCCGGTCGCCGTCGCCGTATTGATACCAATGCGACATTCCTAAAATAAAAAGCGAGCGGGCGCAGACTCTTTCGTGTTTGATGCGGCGGGCGAGCGCGAGGCTTTTTTCGCATTGTTCGATTGCCAGCGGATAATCGCCGGTGAACCAGATTACTTCGCCGAGCGCGATTAACGCCGTTGCTTCGACTTCCGGCGCGGGCGCATTGACGTGGGCGAGTGCCTGCCGCAGACGGTCGTTGCCTTCGGTCAAATAGCCGCGAAAATTCCAGAACGGCGAAAGTGCGCCCGCCAATGCCAATTCGTCTGCGTTGCCCGTGTGTGCGTTCCACTCGAGCGCGGCGCGAAAATTGTCCAATTCGGCTTGCAGACGGTTAAACTGCTCGGACTGTTTCGCGCCGTATAAATCGGCGACGCTTTTGCAGGCGAAATTTAGAAAAAAAAACGCGTGCCGGCGATTCATACCGCACGCGGCTTCCGCATTTTCGGCAAGATTTTCCGCGCCGTATTCTTTGATTGTTTCCAGCATCGAAAGCCGCAAATCGCCGTTGTCGTCGGTCGTCTGTTGCAATAAACTGCTGCCGACCAAAACCTCCAAACTGTCCAAAACTTTCGTGTCTTCCGTGTCGCCGCAAACGGCTTCGGCGGCTTCGACGGTGAAGCCGCCGGAGAACACCGACAATTTGTTGAAAAGCGACTTCTCACCCGCATCGAGCAAATCGCAGCTCCACGCGATTGTGCCGCGCATCGTTTGGCGGCGGGCTGGCTGGTCGGTTTTTTTTCGGAACTGTGCAGAATTTGCAGACGATGTTCGAGCCGTTTGAGCAGCGCGGACGGCGAAAGCAGCTTGATACGCGCCGCCTCCAGTTCAATCGCCAGCGGCAAACCGTCAAGGCGGGCGCAGATTTTCGCCGTATCCGAAGCGTTTTCGGCGGTCAAAGCAAATCCGGTTTGACGAGTCGGGCGCGTTCGATGAACAATTTGACGGCTGAATAGCTTTCGATTTCGCCGGACGAATAGTTTCTGTTTTCTTCAGGCAGAGCAAGCGGCGGAACAATAAATTTGCGCTCCGAAGGCAGACGCAGCAAAACGCGGCTGGTAATTAAAATTTTGATTTCTTTTGCGGCTGAGAGCAATTCGGTGATGTCCGCCGCCGCCGCCACGACCTGTTCGAAATTGTCAACGACAAGCAGCATTTCTTTCGCACGGAGATAATTTTTCAAGATTTCCAAAATCGGTTTGTTGCCCGCTTCCTTTAATCCGAGCGATTGAAAAATAGTCGAAACGACGAACTTCGGATTAGTAATCGCCGCCAACTCGACAAACGCCGCACCGTCGGTAAATTCCGCACGCATCTCTTTCATCGTCGCCTGCGCGATGCGTGTTTTACCCGTTCCGCCAACGCCCGCCAGCGTAACCAGCCGCACGTCCGGTTGGCGCAACAACTTTTTTATCTCCGAGATTTCGCGCCTTCGTCCAATCAAATCTTCCGAATCGGAAAAATCTTCTTCGACGACATTTTGATTGCCGTTTTGATTATTTTCCGCCGCTGGAATTTCCCGCACATCGCCGTTAAAACGATAGCCGCGCCGTTTGAGAGTTTCAATCAGCGGTTTGCCGTTGGTGTTCGTGTCTTTGAAAATCTTTCGCAGTAAATAGAGATTTTGCGACAGATTCGATTCTTCGACAATCGTATCTGCCCAGATAATTTCCATCAATTCGTCTTTGCTCAAAATTTGTCCGCTTCGCTCGACCAAAGCTAGCAGAGTTTCGACGATTTTCGGCGTGAACGACATTTCGCACTCATTTTGATAAAGCATTAAATGAGTCGCATCGAGCCGAAACTCTCCGAATTGGTAAATTTTAGCAGGACGAAGATTCTTCATAATTGAAGTTAAATTGAAGAACAATTGATTTTAAATCCGAAGAATTGCCGGGAATTTACGAGTAAGATTAGTTTCAGAGCGCAAATTCAAAAGCCAAAAGAGCAAAAATCGGATTTATAAGTAATTCAGCACAATGACTATGAACCTGATTTTTACAAAAGTAAAGCTATTTTGCGTCGGCGAACTGCGCTCATACAATATCGCTCGCGTTCAGAATAAGACCGGAGCGGCAAAATTTAACAATAAATCTTGAATCGAACGGCTGAACGTAAGCCTCGACAAGGGGAAAGAAAATGAAGAAAAATTTAACGAATCCTGCTACGACATCAACTAATCTTTTAACCGGCTTATTCCGCGCACCTTTAATATTTGCCGCCGCGTTCGCCGTTTTAATCTGTTTCTTCGCCGCCGCACAATTAAACGCAGCGACTTACACCGTAACAACAATAGCCAACAGCGGCGCGGGCAGTCTGCGCCAAGCCGTCTTGGACGCAAACGGCGTGAACAGCAATGATGTGATTGTTTTCAACATTCCGGCGGCAAGCTGTTCGGTGGCGGGCGTTTGCACAATTACGCTCGCTTCGGAAATCATAATCAACAACAACG
>CALMEH010000798.1 GCA_937863115.1 uncultured Acidobacteriota bacterium | reverse complement strand
CGACCTTCCAAATCCCGCCTTAAACTCATTGCCCGTCAACCCCTCTGATGCCCCAGATTCCGTTTCGGTTTCCTTACGCTGTAAAATAAAATTAACTATGCAACTTATTGTTCGGGAATTTCACTTCCATTTAGACCATAGCCGACTAATACTTTTCCTTCGATGCGTCCTCTGATCCAACCTTTCACAGACCGATTATAATACATTTCAACGTATAACCATTCTCCTTCCATTTTCTTAACAACCGCTCTCTCACTTGTGCAGGTATGTTCTATCGGCTTTCCATTCGGCGTTTCCCGCAACGGATTCTTTTCACAATCAAATCTGACAAATCCGTAGCCATCTCCGTCACCATCGAAAATATACCAAAAAGAAACATATACTAAATTTGGGTCGGATTTGAGCGTATATTTTGTTTCTTTTGTTTCTTCGTTGACGACAACTTTATACCAATTTTCCGATTGGGCAATAACTCTGATATTAAGACCATACAACACAAACGGATCGAACGGTTTAAAGTCGGCTTTTTTATTTTTGAACATATAAATCGGACTTTTTTCATCCCAACTAAATTCATACCAGATTGTTTTATCGGCATTGTAAATCCGGTAAATTTCCATTCCGGTAAATTCATCCGCCGTTCTTCCGGGCATTCCCATTGGTTTCCTAATAACGCCTTCGGCTTCACGAAATTCTTCATCCGCCGGAGCAGGAATTTCATCTTTTCCGTTTTGCGCTAAAACATAACTGTTTGTCATTAAAGACACAAATATCAAAAGTATGATGTTTGAAAGTGTTCCAATTTTGAGTTTTTTTCGTTTCATTTATTTCTCTAAATATGTCTGAAATTAAGCCTTAGTGGTTTGGAACTTTACGTTTGTTGAGAGTATAACCGACTAATATTCTTCCGTCTTTTCGCCATCTTATCCAACCTTTTGATTTACTTACTCCTGACTCAACGAACATCCATTCTCCTTCAATTTTTTTGAAGTAAAATGCCCCCGAACTGTCTTGATTTTCTATAGGCTTTCCATCCGGCGTTTCCCGCAATGGATTCTTTTCCTTATCAAAAACAATCAAGCCGCCAGATTTTTCAAAATAGTATTTGAAGGTAGTATATCCTAAACTACGGTCGGATTTTAAGGTATATTTCGTTTCTTTAGTTTCTTCATTGATAACAACTTCATACCAATTTTTCGATTCGGCGACAACTCGCACATAAAATCTACCTAACATAAACGGTTCAAATGGTTTGAGTTCTTTTTCTTCAATTTTGAAAAGATAAACCGGACTTTTTTCCTCGAAACTGAATTCATACCAAATTGTTTTATCGGCATTATAAATTCTGATAACATTGAATTTGACAGTATCAGCATAAGTTATTCCGGACAGCCAATCTTCTGTAACAACACCATCCGCGATCATAAATTCCTCATCTGCCGGAGAAGGAATCTCGGTTTGCTGTGCCTGCGTCGAAACAAAACTATTAAGCATTAAACCGCAACACATATAAATCGTAAATAGAAACGTCCTTACTTTTTTTGATTCTTTGTAATTCATTTATTTTACTCCATTTTATACCAATCTAATTTACTTTTAATTAGGACAAGGTTTAATGCAAGGCGCAGGACCATCATCGAGTGTTGTAACAGAATTATCAATTCCTCTACTTGGATCAACTGCTGTATTATCTTGTCTCCTAGGAGGCTCTACGTATGGCAAAGACATAAGCCCCGATCCTAAAAAACCAACACCAAATCCTTCACCAATTTTGAAAAAACCTCTCAATATTCCTTCTGATGTTTGAGCGTTGGCTTGCCTTACAGATAAGCCAACTTTAGTTCCACCAGAACAATATATGTCGCCCGTTCCGCCCACACAATAGCAGTGTCAGTTGGAGGCTTAGCTACCCCATTTTCCAAATCGTTTTGATTTACAATTTCTGTTGCAAGAAAATCTGCATCTGCAAACCCAACCCCCAGATCTATCAGAGCATCTGGAGCATTTGGGTCATAAACAGTAGCAGTGTATGTCCGATTTCTTTCACCTCTAGTAACGTCTCTCAACTCTTCAATCGAAGCACTCGAATCCCCAATATAACGATCATCTCCAAAAATATAGTGTTTTCCATCATCATTCATCGCATCTATAACGGCTTCTCGAACTGGACCTCTTTTTCTTATGGTATCAATTTGACTGACAATTTTATCAACTACCGCACTTGTGCCTGTTGTATATACTTCGCCGTTTGAGTCACGTAAATCAACCTTACCGTTGCTATCAACTTTATATTGAACGGAACGATATTCTTTAGTATTCCTATCATAAAATTGAATCCAAATATCTTCGCCCGTCGGGTCAGTATATTTTAGCGGATTATTGATGGTGTAAGAATATAGATTTAATCTTTGCGGATTACTTCGCCGCGTATCTTTCATTATTATCGGGTCTGTCGAGGTAAATCGTCCGTGTTGATTTGCATAAAATCTGGCTTGACCGTAGCTCAAACCTGTTTCATCATCTTTTTCATAGCCCGTAAAGCCTTGTCTGACATCATCCGAAACATATTTTTCTGCGCTCGTCCTGTTTCCGAGTCCGGCGATTTCTTCACCGTAGGGCATATAATCCGAACGCGAAACAACTGCGCCGAGTTCGTTCGTGTTGATTCGCGGTGTTCCTAAACGGTCACTTGTTTGATATTGAATTTTCGGCGTAGTTGAAATTGCCGTCGAATATTCCGCCACCATTTTGCCGAGCGCGTCATAAACGAATATCGTTTCTTCCGCCTGTCCGTTGATAATGCCGTTTTTCTTGACTCGCTTGCCGTCGCCGTCATAAAAATATTGCCCGATTATGCCGCCTGAATTTGAAGCCGTTTTTTGTTTATTTTCCCCGTCGTAAATAAATGTTCTGCCTTCTGCATCGGTCAAAAGATTTCCCGCTAAATCGTAAGTGTAGCCTTGTCCCGTTGTAAAACGATTGTTTGCCGCGTCAACAGTCGGATTGTAAATATTCGCATTGAAATTTTGCGGCAAAGTCGTCGTATTATTGTTGGAAACGTCAAACTGCCGATTGCCATAACGGTCAAATGTATAAGTTTGTTTCCAATTCTGCGTTGTTCCCGTCATCTCAACCGCTTGTTTTAATCTGTTTAGCGAATCGTAAGCGTAGGTTTGATTAAAAACCAACGGGCTTTGGTTGCTTCTTTGCACCGTTATTGTTTGGCTTTTCACATTGCCGTTATTATCGGTTGTTCCATAATCATAATCCAATTTCAACAAACTCTGATTCGCGGCTGATGTTCCCAAACCAATTTGCGTTGGTTGAAGCCGCGAATTAAACTGCACATTTTCCCAACGTCCGTTGCCCAATCTCATCGAAGAACCCGCGCCCGCCGCCGTGTAATTGAAACTGTTGGCGTAGTTTTTGAATATGTCATTTAACTTTTTGCTTTGAACTTGTTGCAAATCTCCGTCTTGGTCGAGCGTGTTTTTGACGACTCGATTACTTGGATAAGTTTCTTCAATTAATGCGCCGCCGAGATTATAAATATAGCTCGTCGTGTAGGTGTTTCCGTCCGTTGTTTGCTGATGTGTCGAGATTCTGCCTAAACCGTCAAAGTTCGTGTATTCGGTTGATGAAACCGCACTTGTTACTTTTGTCAGTTTGCCTTTTGTAAATGTTCCCGTCTGTGCCAAACCTTTGCCGTCATAGAAATATTCGACTTGCGGCGTTTGATACCCGCTTTCGCCCGTGTAGGTTCTTTTCGTTACGCGATTCAATCTATCGTAAAAATAATTCGTTGTGATATTTCTCGCATCGGTTTTGCTTGTCAGATTCGAGTTGGCATCGTAATTGTAGCTGATTGTTCCCGATTCGGGATTCGTGGCAGATTTCAGCCGTTTCAAACTGTCGTAAGTGAACAATCTTTCCTGTGCGCCTTGAATGACTTTCTTCAAATCGCCTAAGCCGTTGTATTCGTATTTCGTTGGCTGATACGGCGCGTCAATATCGCCTAGTTGGTTATTATTCGTAATACTCGGCTCGTCAACTCTGGTTAGCTGTCCCAGCGCATTGGTTACGCTTCTTCGTTGTTTCAAGGCTTGGTCAATGACAATATTAACCGTCCCGATTTCCGTGCCTGTTGTGGCTAAATCATATTGCGTTTCAATAACTGCGTTATCAGGTGTTGTTACAAACTTCAATCTGCCGAGTTCGTCATA
>CALMEH010000797.1 GCA_937863115.1 uncultured Acidobacteriota bacterium | reverse complement strand
ACGAAAGAAGCGATGCAATATTGACGATTTTTCCGCCGCCGTGTTCAATCATACTTTTTCCGGCGGCTTGCGAAAGCCGAAAAATGCTCGAAAGATTGACTTCCAAAACGGTTGACCAATCTTCTTCCGAAAAATCTACGGCAGGCGCACGGCGAATCATTCCCGCATTATTTACCAAAATATCAATTCGTCCGAATTTTTCGATGACTGTTTCAACGATTTTTGACGGAACGGTTTTGTCCGACATATCGCCCGAAACCGAAAGCGTTTTGCGTCCGAGTTTTTCAATAATTTGACAAGTTTCGTCCGCTTCGCCGTCAAAATGACAATGACAGGCAACGTCCGCGCCCGCTTCAGCCAACGCAATCGCCATCGCTTGCCCAAGTCCGACCGACGCGCCCGTAACGAGCGCGATTTTGCTGTCTAATTTAAATTTATCGAGTATTTTCATTAGTTTAACTTTGCGAACCTTGCGCCTTTGCGGGAAATTTCTTTTTCTCACGCAAAGGCGCAAAGTTCGCAAAGGAAAAATTTAAGTTGTCGGATTTTCTTATTTCAGTTGGCAGATGTCCAAAACATTCATATCCGTATAATCCAGATTTTCGCCACCCATTGCCCAAACGAAATTGTAATTCGACGTTCCAACGCCCATATGTATTGACCACGGCGGCGAGAGAACGACTTGTTCGTTTTCAAAAACAATCGTGCGCGTGTCTTCGGGCTGTCCCATAAAATGAAAAATCCGCGCCTGTTCGTCCAAATCGAAATAGAGATAAATTTCCGAACGCCGTTCGTGAATGTGCGGCGGACAAGTGTTCCAAACGCTGCCCGTTTCGAGCGTCGTCAACCCCATTACGAGTTGTGAAGATTCGCAAACGCCCGGAATTATCAGTTGATAAACCGTTCGCAAATTGGCGGTTTCTGTTGCGCCGAGATAAAGTTTGTTGGCTTGTTCGGCAGTAATCAATTTTGCGGAAAATCTCTTATGCGCGAGCGTCGAAACGAGATAAAAACGCGCCGGATTTTCTGCGTCAAACGATTCAAACGAAACTTCAATGCTTTCTTTCGGAATGTATAAACAATCCTTATTTCCGAGTTCAAACTCCTCGCCGTCAACCGTAATTTTCCCGCGCCCCGCGCCGATATTGACCGCGCCGAGTTCGCGCATTTCCAAAAACGGCTTGCCTTTCAGCGATTCGGGTTCGGTTTGCGTCGGCAGAAAAAGTTTTTCGTCTTTCGGAATTGCTCCGCCGATAACGATTCGGTCAAAATGCGAATAAACAAGCCGAATTTCGCCTTCGTTAAAAAGTTCGCCGACGTGATAAAGCTCACGCAGTTCCTCATTCGTCGCGCCGAAAATTGATTCGGGATGCGTTGCGTAATATGTTTTTTGATACATCGTTAGAATAAATAAAACTGATTTTGCCCACGAAATACACGAAATACACGAAAATAATTTCAGATTTCAGATTTCAGATTTTTTTCGCGTGTTTCGTGTGTTTCGTGGGCAGATAAATTCTTATAAAGTTACTGTCTGCTCCGCCCAAAATTGAAATTCGCGGTGTTTATTTTCTTCGGCTTTCGCCTGAATTTCGCCGCTGGCAACTTTGCGAATATGCTCGAAAACCTTTTCGCCGACTTCGTCAATCGTTTCCGTGCCTTCGATGATGTTTCCGGCGGAAATGTCTATGTCGCCTTTCATTTTCTCGAAAATTCGATTGTTTGACGAAAGTTTGATGACAGGCGCAATCGCGTTGCCGATGGTCGTGCCGTTGCCGGTCGTGAACACGACAACCGTTGCTCCGGCGGCGACGAGCGCGGGCGTTGATTCTTGGTCATAGCCGGGACCTTGCATCAAATTAAGCCCGCGCATCTTCGGCGTTTCGGCGTATTCGCATACGCCTTCAAAGCGCGTTGTTCCGGCTTTCGCCATTGCGCCAAGTGATTTGATTGTAATATTTAATAGTCCGCCCGCAATATTTCCGGGGGACGGATTGTTGTTCAAAACGCCGCCGAATTTCGAGGCGTAATCTTTATACCAATCAATCATTTCATAAATTTTGCGTCCCGTTTCAGCATCTTTCGCACGATGCGCAACGATGTGTTCCGCGCCGCAAAATTCGGGAATTTCCGTAATCAAAACCGTGCCGCCGCTTTTCACCAAAACATCTGCCGCACGCCCTAGCGCAGGATTTGCCGAAATGCCCGAAAAACCGTCGCTTGAGCCGCATTTTACGCCCAAAACAAGCTCGCTGACAGAAATTTCTTCACGAACATTTCTATTAACTTCGGGCAACATTTCCGCAATGATTTCCAATCCGCGTTTAATTGCTTCCTGTGTTCCGCCGATTTCCTGAATACCGATTTTGGCAACAGGTTTATTAAACGACAATTCGCGTTTCAGCAGATATTTTTCAACCTGCCGCATATTCGTCTTTTCACAACCCAAATCCATCAAAATCACGCCGCCGACGTTCGGATGATCGGCGTAATTCGACAATGTGCGAAGCATAATTTCAAGATTAGAGCCGTCTTGACAACCGCAACCTTTGTTATGCGGAATGGCGACAACGCCGTCAACATTCGGATATTTTTCGCGTTTGTAATGCAGAAATTCCGACATCATCGAAATCTGCAAAGCCTCGTGGCTGGCACACATCGAAGTCGGAACAATCAAAACGAAATTCCGTGTTCCGACTCGCCCGTCCGAACGCCGAAAACCCATAAAAGTTTCGCGTTCGGAAATCGGCAAATATTCGGGCGCAGGCGTATGCAAATCTTCAGGCAAATCTCGCACTATGGGAACTTCGTTCGACATATTTTCGTGCGTAATCCATTCTCCTTCCGCAATACCGAGCGATGTTCCAATCGGTTGACCGTATTGCCGCACAAAATTGCCCGCCGCAATTTCGCATATCGCAAACCGATGTCCGTTCGGCACAGCATTTTTAATTTTCACAATCCGCCCATCATTCAACGCGACAGTCAAGCCCGAATGAGTTTCGGTTTTGACGACTGCTACATTGTCTTTCGGCGCAACGATTATCGCATATTCGCTAATCGGTGCGGCAGTTTGTTTGATAGAGTCAAGCATTCTTTTATTTTTTTTGCCGCGAATTAACGCGGATGATGCGGATTTTTTTGATTTTTAAAATCCTTTGATTTTTCCGCGAAATCCGTGTTAATCCGCGGCTAAATTTCTTCCAATAAATCCGGCAAAACTAAAGTTCGCACATTTGGATGAAGCCGAAGCCACAAACCCGGATTATCGTTCATTTGCGCGGCTCGTGTTTCCAAATCGTCGGAAATTTCCGTGTTCAAAACGCGGCGGAAACTTGCGCGTTTTGCGGGTGCGGTTTCAGCGTCAACGATTGATTGGACAATTCGTTTTGCACCTAAAATTGCCGCCGGAGCGAGCGTTAAAATTTGCTTTGCCGCACGACACTCAGTTTCGTCAGCAACGCCGATTTCGCTTCCGCCGGCTTTGAATTTGCCGATGTGATGTTCCAAAATTGACAATGAAATCGGAATAATTCCCACAACGTCCGAAAATACTGCGCCCGAATTCGGCTTGATATAGCAAAGATGCGAAGCCGCTTCTGCTTCCGGTCCTAAACCCAAAAAGAAAATATCAATGCCGCCTAATCTGTCTAATTTTTCGAGATATTTCGCCAATTCGCCTTCAATATCTTCGGTGTCGGTTTGCATCGGCGTAAAACTTTTGACGCGGCTGAAAAACTCATCACCTAAAAGCCGTTCAAAATCGCGGACAAAACTCAAGGAATTATTCATTCGCAATGGCGCAAGCGCGTCTTGCGTGAAAACGTGCAAACGCGACAACAAATCATCGAGTTCGCCCGTCGGCATTGCCGCGTTGATTTGCCGATACATTGCTTGTGCGCCGCGCCCGCCGAGCAAAATCATTGTTACATCGCCCGTTTTCGCGTCCGCAACCGCTTTCAATTCTTCGAGCATTGCGTGTCCGACCAATTCTTCCGTTTCCAAAACTTCAAATTTATATCCCGAAACGTCCCGACGCGCAAAAATCGTCTCGATTTCGGCGTTTTCACGGCTTAACCAGACGTTTTCGCCGACTGTTCGGCGGATCATATTTTTTGATTCGGCAGGTATCATTTTTCTTTAATAATTCGGCTGAATGGTTTGACCAATTCTGTCGTGATGTAAAAAGTTTTATCATATTGGTTCATAAAAAGCAAGAGCTAATTCTCAGAAAAACTGAGATTTTTGTGTTAAATTGCTCGAAATACATTTGACAGATTCGTTTTTCCAATGCTACAAATTATAAGTCATCTTGAAAAATTGGTTTTACCTTTTAAGTTTTCCTAGTAAAAAATAGAATGAGCTATGCCGGACTTGAATTAAACAAAAAAACGGCTGTCGTTATCGGCGGCACGTCAGGAATCGGACGCGCCATCGCGCACGGATTGGCTGAAGCCGGTGCAAATGTCGTCTGCACATCGCGCCGCGTGGAACAATGCAAAACTGCCGCACAAGAAATCGAAGCCATCGGGCGCGAATCTTTAATTATTCCTTCGGATGTTTCGGATCGCGCTTCGCTCGAAAATCTTTTAACCGAATGCGTCAAAAAATTCGGTAAAGTTGATATTTTGGTCAATTCCGCCGGACGCACAAAACGTGCGTCGACGCTTGATTTTGCCGAAGAAGATTGGAACGCGATTCTGGAAACGAACTTAACCGGAACTTTGCGTTCGTGCCAGATTTTCGGTCGGCATTTTGTTTCCAACGGCTATGGACGAATTATCAATATCGCGTCGCTTTCAACCTTTGTTTCGCTTTTTGAAGTCGCCGCATATTCAGCATCAAAGGCGGCGGTTGCGAGTTTGACAAAATCTTTGGCAATCGAATGGGCGAAACACGGCGTAAATGTCAATGCGATTGCGCCGGGCGTTTTCAAAACTGATTTAAACCGCGAACTTCTCGAATCAACCGACCGCGGGCGCGAATTTCAAATGCGAACGCCGATGGGACGTTTCGGGAAAGTCGAAGAACTCGCGGGTGCGGCGATATTTCTTGCTTCGGACGCGGCGAGTTTTGTAACGGGCGAAGTTTTAGTTGTTGACGGCGGATTTTTGGCTTCGGGCGTAAATCAATAAAAATTTTCACCGCAGAGACGCAGAGACGCGGAGAAAAATTCATAAAAAACTCTGCGTCTCTGCGATGAAAATAAATGACCGAAATTGAAACAAAAACCGAACGCCTGACAAAAATGTTGACGGACGAAAAGTTCGGTGGCGTTTTGTTAAATGCTCAACATAATTTCGCTTGGCTTTCTGGAAAATCTAATGCGATAAATTTGAGTATTGAAAACGGCGCGTGTTTTTTGTTTGTGAGGCGCGACGGGAAAAAGTTTATTCTTGCTAACAATATCGAAATGACGCGGGTTTTGACGGAAGAAATTTCGGCGGCTGATTTTGAACCGATTGAATTTGCGTGGCAAACGGAAAAAGCGTCAGGCGATTTTATTTTTGAAACCGCGAAAACGCTTTCGAATGAAACGGGTGAAATCGTTTCGGATTTGTCCATAACTCCGAAAATCAGAGCGATTGAAGGAAAAATTGCGCCGCTTCGGATTTCGCTTGTTATGGCGGAAATCGAACGCTATCGAAGTCTTGGAAAAGATGCAGGCACAGCGATTGGAAAAGTTTTTGAAAGGATTGAAACAGGCGAAACGGAAATTGAAATCGCGCGAAAAGTAAAAGATACGCTTGCCGCTTTCGATATTCAAAGTGTTGTTACATTGGTTGGCGCGGACGAACGCATTGAAAAATTCCGCCATCCGATTCCAACTGTGAATGTCTGGAAAAAAGTTCTTTTAATTGCGGTTTGCGCCCGTCGCGGCGGATTGATTGCAAATCTTTCGCGTATCGCTTGTGTCGGCGAAATTCCATCAAGTTTGAAATGCAAAACCGAGTCGGTCGCAAAAGTTTTTGCCCGAATGATTTCCGCGACAACAATCGGAAAAAGCGGCGCGGAAATTTACAAAACAACCGCTGAGGCATACACCGAAGAAGGTTTTGAATCTGAAATTGATAAACATCATCAAGGCGGCGCGACAGGTTACAAAACGCGCGATTGGGTAGCGCACCCGGCTTGTGCGGACACGGTTTTTCCGAATCAAGCGTTTGCGTGGAATCCGACAATTACCGGAACAAAAGCGGAAGAAACCATTATCGGCACAGAAATTTTAACCACATCACCGGATTTCCCAATGATTTCGGTTGAAATTGAAGGCATTGAATATCGCTCTCCTGATATTTTGAAACTGTAAAATCGAGGTAAAACAATGAACGAAACAATCAAAGACGTGCCAAAAGTCGGCAGACAGCGTTGGGTTATCTGCGCCCTTTTGTTTTTTGCGGCGACGATAAATTACATTGACCGCCAAGTAATAGGGATTTTGAAACCGACACTTGAAGAACAATTCGGTTGGACGGAGATTGATTACGGCTGGATTGTTTTTGCATTTCAAACGGCTTACGCGCTCGGACTTTTGTGCGTCGGTAGTTTAATGGACAAAATTGGAACGAAAAAAGGATTTTCGCTTTCGATAATCGTCTGGAGCATCGGCGCGACAATGCACGCTTGGGCTGTGCCGATTGGAGCGGGCGTTTTGGGCGCGTTGGCGTGGTTCGGTTTCGATTCGGCGACGCTCGGACTTTCGGTTTCGGGCATCGGTTTTATCGTTGCGCGGTTTGTCTTGGGCATCGGCGAAGCGGGAAATTTTCCGGCTTCGATTAAAACTGTTGCCGAATGGTTTCCGAAAAAAGAACGCGCACTTGCAACCGGCATTTTCAATTCCGGAACAAACATCGGCGCACTCGCCACGCCGCTCATTGTGCCTTGGATTGCGGTAACTTACGGTTGGTATGAAGCCTTTATCATCACGGGTTTAATCGGGTTTATCTGGCTCGTTTTTTGGTTGACTTTTT
>CALMEH010000796.1 GCA_937863115.1 uncultured Acidobacteriota bacterium | reverse complement strand
ACTAGCATACAAGATTTTCAAATATCTATAAAACTATTCTGTCCACTTACTTAACGACTTCCTTTATATTTCTTTTTCTTAAACGAAAACTTTTCAAATTCAATCAGAATTGTCGTGCCGGAACTAAATAAAACTTCGTGCTTCAAAATTTTTTCGTCAACCTCTGAAAGTTCATCGTATCCCCAATCATCAATGCTATTTCCCCAAAGCGGCGATTCGCTTGGGAAGTCAAAAACTGCTTTTGATACTCGTTCGTATTTCAAATCATACACAGCGTCAAAATCCCCGTTTATGACTTTCATCGAAACGCTTGTTTTACTGAAATTTCGCAACGTCAACGGCAAATTACTTTCAAAATCTAAATAAAGTCCTTCGCCAACGCTGAAAGCAATCAATCGTCCGTCGTGCAAACCTTTTTTGAAGAATTCATAATTTCTTTCTTTCAAACGCGGACGAAGTTTTTCAAGTCGTTCTGCATAAATTTTGAAGTTTTCATCTGAACTTTTTCTTGCCCAATCAAAAACCTCTTTATCATCAGTATTCCAACCCAACCAATGTTTTTTCGTAATGATTTCCATTTAATTTTTAGCCGACACTTCCTTCCAATTTCAATCCCAAAAGTTTCGTTGCTTCGACGGCGTATTCCATCGGGAGTTCGCGGAAAACTTCTTTGCAGAAACCGTTGATGATGAGCGAAACTGCGTCTTCTTGCGAGATGCCGCGTTGTTGGAGATAGAAAAGCTGTTCTTCGCTGATTTTTGAAGTTGTCGCTTCGTGTTCGACTCGTGCGGTGTTGTTCATCACCTCGATATACGGAAAAGTGTTCGCTTCCGAGCTTCCGCCGATGAGCATCGAATCGCATTGCGTATAATTTCTCGCGCCTTCCGCTTTCGGCATAATTTTGACCAAACCGCGATACGAATTGTTCGATTTTCCGGCGGAAATTCCTTTTGAAATAATCGTCGATTTCGTGTTTTTGCCGATGTGAATCATCTTCGTTCCCGTGTCGGCAATTTGCGCGTTGTTGGTCAGCGCGACCGAATAAAATTCACCGATCGAATTATCGCCCTGCAAAATTACCGACGGATATTTCCAGGTAATCGCCGAACCTGTTTCAACCTGCGTCCACGAAATTTTCGAATTCTTCCCACGCGCCGCGCCGCGTTTCGTCACGAAATTATAAATTCCGCCTTTGCCGTTTTCGTCGCCCGCATACCAATTCTGCACGGTCGAATATTTAATCTCCGCATCGTCCAACGCAACCAATTCAACAACCGCCGCGTGAAGCTGATTCGTATCGAACTGCGGCGCGGTGCAGTTGTGAACCGCAAAACCTTTTACCAAATAACTGTGTGTTTCGGCAACGTCAATGTTGAAAACCAAATCATCAAAACTTTCGCGTGTAACTTCACGAACAGGAACGATGAAATGTGTTTCGGTTTCGTGAATTAAATGTGCTTCATTGTCAAAATCCGTTTCCGTGAAAATTTCGGTTGAGCCGATTTTAACAATTTGAATCGGCGATACTTCTCTTGTCGCTGAAAGCGAAGAATTTAATAGCGTCGGGTGCAACCCGACGTTAGTTTCAGAGATTTGTGCCGTCCCTGTAAGGGACGAATTAACGATGATTTTGTTCGACACTTTCAGCGTCGGATTGGTTGTTGCGTTCGTCGTCGGGATTCTCACGACGCTATTGAATTTGTCGCTTTCAGCGATGTTTTGCAAATTTAATGCTTCAAATTCATTTGCGCTTAACGCCGTCGAATCTTGTCTTCGCAGTTTCGGGACAAGCACAAAATCGCCTTTTTCGAGTTCATCAGCTTTGATAAATTGCGGAGTCGCTTTTAATAATTTCTGCGTATCAACTTCCGGCAACCAATTATCTTTACGTTGCTTTCGCGGTTTCAAAACGTCTTTGCGCTTGATCGCATAAACCGGATGTTCGGGTGTAAGTTGAAATTCGTTATAACGCGACATCGGGCGCACGGTAATCATTTCGCCCTTAAATTGACGAACCATTGCGGCGCGAACTTTTTGCAGTTTGCCGTTGTGATCATAAACTTTGTCTCCGGCTTTGATGCCTTCGATATTTCGCCAACCTTCTGTCGTCAAAACTTGTTCACCTGCGGGATGACAACCTTCATTATATGCGACGTAAGCACCTTCTTCGGCAACGATTAACGTGCGTTCAAATTGTCCTGATTCTTGCGTGTTGATTCTAAAATATGTCGAAAGTTCCATCGGGCATTTCACGCCTTTCGGGATAAAAACGAATGAACCGTCGGAGAAAACCGCCGAATTCAGCGCGGCGTAAAAATTGTCGCCAACAGGCACGACCGAGCCGAGATATTTTTGAATTAATTCGGGATAATCGGCGACGGCTTCGGTAAATGAACAGAAAATCACGCCGGCTTCGAGCAGTTTTTTCTTGTAAGTCGTCGCAACCGAAACCGAATCGAAAACCGCGTCAACCGCGACGTTTGCCAACATTTTTTGTTCGGTCAAAGGAATTCCCAATTTTTCAAATGTTTTGAGTAATTCGGGATCAACTTCGTCCAAACTCGCCTTTTTCGCCTTTTGTTTCGGCGCGGAATAATACGAAATGTTTTGAAAATCAATGCCCGGATAATCGAAATTCGCCCAATTATCGGGTTGCGTCATTTCGAGCCAGCGGCGATACGCTTTCAGACGAAAATTAAGCAGCCATTCGGGTTCGTTTTTCTTTGACGAAATCAGACGAACCGTATCTTCCGACAAACCTTTGGCGATCGTTTCCGTTTCGATGTCGGTCGTAAAACCGTATTTATATTCCCTGTTTGCTAATAATTCTCTTGCTGTTGACATAATTTTGTTAGTCGTTCGTTGTTAAATTCTCTGCGGTTCGATGGTGCGATGGATGCCTTTTATTTGATGAAATGTCGCATCGACCGAAGATTCCGAGCCGACGAGTTGCGCCAGAGTTATCTGCGAAAGCGCGTTTTCGACGATTTCGTGTAATCCGACAATGACGGGACGAATTCCGCAATCGCCTTTGTGAACGCACGAATCCAAAATTCCCGTATAACTTTCGCAATGTTTATTCAAAACGTCTGCGTCCAAGACTTTGATGACTTCGTTCAAACGAATTTCGCCTGCCGGACGCGCCAGACAATAACCGCCTTTTGTGCCGCGTGTGGCAGAAACAAATCCGGCTTTGTTCAAAAGCCACATTAATTTTCCCGCGTTGGCAACGGAAATTCCTTCGCGCTCGGCAATCTGCGGCAAGGTCAATGAATCGCCTTCGAGCAAAAAGGCAAGTTGCAAAAGACACCGTAATCCGTATTCTTCCTGTGCTGAAATTTTCATCTTCTAACTCTCTTCAAAGTCTCTGTTTCAATCAATAAACTAAAGATTATCAAATCATTACTTTTTTATCAAGATTGTCTGTCAGAAGTAGAAATTAAAAATTAAAAATTAAAAAACCGAAGCACGATTTTCTTAAATTTCAGGCTCGCGCAGATATTTTTGACTTTTGACTTTTGACTTTTGACTTTTTACTTTTAAAATCTTCATACCTATTCAGTTTCCGCAATTTAAAAATATGAAAATTTTCCAACTTCGCTCCATTGTCAGCGCGTTTCTTTTAAGTTTCTGCATCATTTTGATTTCGGCGTGTCCGCAAAAACCAACGTCGAATGAGGCAGCCAAAGAGCCTGAAAAAATTACCGAAAGCAAAGTAACTTTCTTAGCCGTCGGTGATATTTTGATTTCGCGCGGTGTGGCGCGGGCGATTGACCGTGCGGGAACACCGCTTGCCCCGTTTGAGAAGATGAAGGACGTTTTTCTTTCGACGGATTTTAATTTCGCCAATCTCGAATGCCCGATTTCGGGCAGAGAAAATGTTGTCGGCAAAGGCTTGGTTTTCAATATGCGGACGAAAGATATTGAAGGTTTGAAGAAATATAACTTCAAAGTCATAAATTTCGCCAACAATCACGCGATGGATATGGGCGTGAACGGTTTGAAAAACACGCATAAAGTTTTGGATGAAAACGGATTTACAAGGCTCGGCACGGGCGAAAATCTGGACGAGGCTTGGACACCGAAAATCTATGAAGTCAAAGGCGTAAAAATCGGCTTCGTCGGCGCAAGCTACGTTTCGATAAACGATGGAAGCGGCGCGGCACGAAACGATTATGTGGCGCGTTTTCAAGATAATGATCGCGTAAAAAAAGCCATCGAAAAATTAAAAGCGGACGGCGCGGATTTTATCGTCGCCACGATGCACGCCGGAGTCGAATATCAACGCAAACCGCATCAACCGCAGATTGATTTCGCCAAAAACGCGATTGATTACGGAGCAGATATGGTCATCGGACATCATCCGCATTGGGTTCAGATTTTCGAGCAATACAAAGGTAAATACATTTTCTATTCACTCGGAAACTTTATCTTTGACCAAACCTGGAGCCGCGACACGATGGAAGGTCTTGCGCTGAAAATCACGCTCGACAGCAAAAAATCAAACATTCAAGCGAACTCAAAAACAAACGTCGGACAAATCGAACTCATCCCGGTCGTCATCGAAAACGCCAGCACGCCCAGAGTTGCAAACGAATCGGAAGCCGCTTCAATCATGAAAAAAATCGGCGCAAACGAAAAGATTTTAAAGCCGTAGGCATTTAGAGTTCAACCTTCAATTTGCAAGAATCAAGCGTTCGGAGTTCAAACTTCAGTTTGCAAAAACCGCGAGCGAAGCAACGCGGTTTTCAGCGTCGGCAAACGCTCAAGTAAATCAACGCAAGGCAACCGATACGCTTCGCTGTCGGTTGCAACAAACTAAAGTTTGGACTCCGAACCCTGGCGAATTTTAACTGCTCTCTCAATCAAATCAACATTTTCGAGAATTTTTAGCCGCAAATCTTTATCTAAATTCGGATTATCTGCTAAGAATTTGTTGACGATTTTTAACGCTTCTTCGCTTTTTTGTCCGCCGATGAAGGCGGAAAGCCAGCCGTTGACGAAAAATATTTTGCGGTTTTTCTTTAAGTTCGGCAGTTCGGCGAGAGCTTTTTCGAGATACGGCAGAGTCAAATCCGTTTGGCGCGACGAATTAAACGTAACGAACGCGGCTTCGATCCAGCTTTCGGAAATGTCTTTGTTATTCACGAAATCGTTCCAATATTTCGACTTATTTTCTTTGGTTGCAACGGCGGCGCGGGCGGCGTAGGCGTAGCGTTCGACATCTATGAGCGGTTCTTTTTCGTATTGTTTGAGCAAATCGAGCGCACTCGGGTCGCCGATCACGAAAAGTCTGGCGATGATGTCGAAAATATCTTTAGTTTTCAGAGGAATCGCCGGACTTGCGGCATAAGTCGTTTTGCCCGATTTATCCGTAATCGAACCGGCACGCATTTTCGTATTTCCGCCGCCAAAGCCGAAATCTTTGCTTAAAATTTCCTTCAAAACGACACGCGCCTTTTCGCTCGAAGCGATATTCAGAAACGCCCGATAAAACGTGATTCGCATTCCGACAGTCGGCGAATTTTGCATTTTATCAATCAAAATATCTTCGAGTTTCGGCGTGAGTTCTTCGCGCTGTTTATCGTTCAAATAATAATTCATCGCCGTCGAAACCCTGTTCAAAAGCGTCTGAATCGTGCTTTCGTCGGTTTCGGTGTTGATGTTTTTGATGACGAGTTCGACATAATCTTTCGGCGCAAGTTCGCCTTCTCTGACCGAATCCCACAACGCGCCCCACATCATCGAGCGCAGAAAATCATCGCGTTCATTTTGGATATTTTCGAGAACGTAAGCGCGGCTTTTCGCGTCAAGCAGAAAGATGCCGTAGCCGTAATCTTGATAGTTTGGGAAAACTAAATCAGGATAGCCCGAGAACGAATCGTATAGATAACTTCCTCCATATAAACTTTGAATTGGTGAAGGATTTTTTACAAATTCCTTCTCCGTTTCCACGTCTATAATTTTGGTCTTTCCGCCTTTTTGAAGAAATAGAACTTTTATTTTTTGTCCCCAAAACACTTCATCTTTAAGCAAATTATCTTGTTTGAGAAATGTTTTATCTATTCCTCCGGCAACTGTTGAAATTGAAAACCGCGACAAACCTCTTTGTTTCACCCAATTATTTGCCCAGAATTTCAAATCTCGCTTGCTTGCCGTTTCAAATTCCTTGACCAAATCTGTCCATTCGGCGTTGGCAAATTCGTGTTTCTTCAAAAATGCGCGGACGGCGGTTTGGAACTCTTTTTCGCCTAAGTAAAATTCGGCTTGTTTCAGAAACGAAGGTGCTTTGCGATAGACGATGTTGCCGTAGGCGGATTTTGCCGATGAAAGATTCGTGATTTCTTGGTAAATCGGTGTTGTGCCTTTGGTCGAATCGGTCAGATAGGCAAGCTGTTTGTTGCGTTCGTAGAAGATTTTCCACGCATTGTATTCGGGCATTACTTGCGCCAAGGTTTTATACGCCATAAACTCCGCAAAACCTTCCTTGAGCCATAAATCGTCAAACCATTTCATCGTTACCGTGTCGCCGAACCATTGATGCGCGGCTTCGTGAAAGATGAGATTGGCGCGTGAAACATAATCGTTTTTCGTCGGTTCGTTCGGGAAGATTACAGAAGATTCACGCAAAAAAGTCGCGCCCGCGTGTTCCATTCCGCCAAACGGAAATTCGGGAATCAAAACCAAATCATATTTCGGAAACGGGAATTTATAATCAAAATAACTCTCAAGATATTTCACGCCTTCACGGTTTAATCGAAAGACTTCGGCAGAATGTTGTTTAAATTTTTCGGCTTGCGATTTGCGGACGTAAATTTTTGGATTAGAAGCCAAAGAGCGGGTGCAGAGCAACCCTTCCTGACCTGCGAATGTATTCGGCTTGATTTCTTCCTGTTTATCTTTCGTGAAGTTTGAGTTTATCCATTCAACGTCATCAGATTTGCAGGTCGGGAAGGGTTGCTCTGCACCCGCTTG
>CALMEH010000795.1 GCA_937863115.1 uncultured Acidobacteriota bacterium | reverse complement strand
AGACGATGAGACGGAGCGACTTAGAGAAAAAATCTCTAAGTCGCATCGTCTCATCATTGAACTTAATTGGCGTTTTCAGCGTATCTTTTTCAGATTTAAGGAGATTCTAAAAAAATGTTCTGTCCAAGTTGCGGATTTGAAGACAAACAAGCAAACCAATTTTGCCGCGCTTGCGGTTCAAACTTGAGCGTTGTGCGCGTCGCACTCGAAAAACCCGACAACATTACGCAATCGGCGGCGTTTGCGCGAGATGAAATCGGACGCGCCATTGCCGCAAAAATCCGCGAAACACGCAAAATTGCAGATTTTGCCGAAGTCGCCGAAGACCTTCTGCCAGAAATCGAAAAATTTCTCGAATCACCTGAAGAAAAACGTATGCGGCGCATTCGCACAGGAACGATTATTTCATCAATCGGCACAGGCGCGGCAATCGCTTTTTCGATTATCGCCGCTATCGGCGACAAAGATTTAATAGTTCTCGCCGGAATGGGCGTTGTTTGCTTTTTTATCGGTTTGAGCTTTGTCATTAACGGCTTGCTCTTTACTGTCCCGAAAAAAAATCTTTCGGACAAATCAACCGAAGCCGAAGCGCAACGCGAACTTGATGCCGCCGAAACCACAAACGAACTCGCTCTTCCGTCCGCAAATCAAACATTTGCATCAGTTACCGAACACACGACTCATCAACTAAAACAAACCGTGCCTCGAAAATAATCTTTTTTTATGAATTAAATTCGGGATTGCCGAAAATTTATCTGCCAAATCAGGAAATTGCCGTTACAGTTCGTTTAACTGCCCCCAAAAAGTGAGCCGATATTTTTATTTCCTAACTTTATAGCCGCGTTTCCGCCCATTTACTTACTTCTTTCAACTTTATCGGTTTTCGTTTCCGCCGGCACGATACGCAAAATGCGGTCATCGGTTTTCGCAGGATCGCCGCGTCCGTCGCGGTTTGAGGTTGAAAACCAAATCGAACCGTCAGGTGCTTCGGCGATTTCGCGGATTCGTCCGTATTGTTTTTCGAGCAGATTATCACGCGAAACGATTTTTCTGCCGTCCATCACCAAACGCACGATCATTTCGCCTTTTAACGCGCCGAAAAAGAAATTATTCTTAAATTCGGGAAACAAATTTCCCCGATAAAACATTCCGCTTGCGGGCGCGATTGCCGGAGAAAATTCGATGATCGGCGTTTCCATTCCTTTTTTCGTCATATTGTGGCTGATTTTGTCCCAACCGTAATTTTTGCCGCATTCGACAATATTCACTTCGTCGCCGCCCGAACGTTTGAACAGCGAAACGCCGTCAATCCACGAAGGTCCGTGTTCGGTTTGAAACATCAAACCCGTTTCCGGCTGAAAATCCATTCCTTGAGCGTTGCGGTGTCCGTAACTCCAAATTTCGGCTCGCACATCTTTCTGCCCGACAAACGGATTATCGCTCGGAATCGTGCCGTCGTCATTCAAACGCAAAGTTTTACCGTTTATCGAATTCAGATTTTGCGCCCGTTTTTGTTTGGTCGCATCGCCCGTCGTAATGTAAAGTTTCGCGTCGGGACCGAATCTAAGCCGCGTTCCGGCGTGATATTTCGCCGCCGGAATTGCTTCGATAATCATTTTCGGCTCTGCAAAAGTTTCGCCCGTTTCCTTATAACGAACAACGCGCACGTTTTGTTGTTTATCAGCATCGCGGTAAGTATAAGCCAAATAAGCAAAACGATTTTCGGCAAATTTCGGATGCAAAAC
>CALMEH010000794.1 GCA_937863115.1 uncultured Acidobacteriota bacterium | reverse complement strand
CCGCCTTGACTTCCGCTTTTTGGTCAGCGGCTTTGACATTAACGATAAACGGCACACTAATTACTTTCCCATTGCGTTGGAATTGTCCCCAAACTTTATAAATTCCGGCGGTCGGAAAGCTCGTGTGCGCCGAAATAGTTGACGGACTTTTTACGTTTTTCAAATTCTTGGATTGCTCATCGTGTTTGTGCGGCTTGCTTTCATCCTGTTTCTCCATTTTCGCTTCCTTTGACATCGGATGTGCGTGAACGAACTGCTTCAAGTCTTCGCTGATAATGACAAAATGAGCGTATTCACCGAGATATTTGTGCAAATTGGTGGCGGGGCTATTCGTTTTCGCATCAAAAACATTAAAATCGAGCATTAACTCTTTTCCCGCAACGATTTCCGCATCGGGTTTCATCTCGACACGCAAGCCTTCCATTGTTTTTTCAAGCTTCGGATCAACAACCAAAGCGACTTTTTCGCGTTCTTTGCCTTCAACTTTGACCGTCAGTTTTTCGACCACTTGCGGCGAATCTTTCGGCGTAAAATCGGCATACAAACGATAATTTCCGCCATTCGGAAATATATTTTTAACTTGATAAGTGCCGTCCGTCTGCGGTTCGGGGTGAATGTGATAAAACTCGTTCAAATCTTCCGAAACGACGAGCAAGTGCATCGGTTTTTCGTGGACAACCGGCAAATCTTTAACAATGTCACCTTTGGCATTTTTAACCTTGAAAACTAGAGTTGCGGCTTCATTGGCTTTAACGCTTGCGGGTTCAGTTTGAAATTCAAGTGTAAAATCTGCATTTGTTTCGCTTGTTTCACTGTCGGGCGAACTCTTATTCATCGAAGTTAATTCGTTTCCTGCTTTTGTGATTTGATGACAGGCAATAGAACAAAAAATTAATGTAAATGCTGTAATTGATAAAATAATTTTCATAATAAATTTAGCTTGGCTGAGTTGAACGAAGCTGATAAATGCCTTCCGTAACGACTCTTTCGCCTTCCTTTAACCCTGATTTAATTTCGTAAAAATCCGCGCCTTCCGTTCCCAAGGCAACAGCGCGTTTTTCAAAAGTTTCGCCGCCGTCGAAAATGAACACGAAACTTTGACCTTGCTCCGTTACAACCGCCTTTTTCGGCACGGCAAGGACAGTCTGATTTCCGCTCGTGTCAATCGTCATTTCAACAAACATTCCATCGCGTAATCTGTTTGTCGGATTTTTGACTTCGTAAATCACTGACACAGTGCGCGTTTGCTCGTTGACGGTTTGACCGATGGAAACGAGTCTGCCGTCGCCGTCAGCCGTGCCGATGGTATAAACTTCGTTTGATAAAGCCGAAGCCGTAAAACTTGCGCGGGTTGATTCGCGGACAATCGGCAGATCCTTTTCAAACACTTGTGCTTCAAGCAGCACAGTTGACAGATTCGCCAGCGATAAAATTTCCGTTCCCGCTTCAACCTGTTGCCCGCTGGTTGTCTTGATTTCGTTGATAATTCCTGTAATCGGTGAAGTTAGCGGAAATCGTTTGTTCGGCTGATTAACTTTCGGGTTGCGAAAAATCTTTTGCCCGGTTTGGGTTTGTTTGTTTTGGTTTTCGAGGTGTTTTCTTTTCTTTTGGTGGGCAAAAATTTCTTGTTGGGCACTTTTAACCGCCGTTTGCGCTTCTTCTAAACGCTTTCGCGGAACTGCGCCAACTTCAACCAGATTTTCCGAACGTCTCAATTCACGCTGTGCCTGAGCAAGCTGAGTTCGCGCCTGATTCGCCTTCGAGCGAAAATCGGCTTGTTGCGATTGAAGTTGCAAAACCGTGTTTCTGATTTCCAATTTTTTAGCTTCAACATCACGCTGCTGCGCTTCAACATCCAATCTTTGCTGTTCGAGAGCGGTTTGCCCTGAAACATCCAAAACCTGTTCGACATAACCGATTTGTTCGCCGCGTCCAACGGCTGAACCAAGCGTAATTTCTTCACGCAAAACAATTCTTCCGGCAACCGGCGGCACAACGACGGCTTTTGCGTCGGGACGCGCTCTGACAGTTCCGGTAGTTTTTAGTCCGCCCGTAATCTGCCGGCTTGCAATCGGTTCGGTCTTAATTCCGAAAAGAATTTGCGATTCTTTCGGGACCGTCAAAACGGTTTTGGTTTCCAATTGATTAGCGGGAGTTTCAACCGCTGCATTCGGCGAAATTTCGGCGATAATTCGCGTTTGTCGCGGCGGCATAAAAAAAGCTAAAGCCAATATGCCGAGCGCAAAAATCAAAAGTGCGGCAATAGAAAGGGGGGCGATTCGTTTAAAACTCATTTTGCCGCTTCGCTTTGCCGCATAAACAACTGCGCCGATTGAGCCGAGCGTCAATAAACTCAGAATCAACATTCCGATCCAAAACGATAAACGAATCGGCGCAGACGCAACCGACACCGGAAAATCAACTGTGAATGAGCGGTTGTCGGCGGCGGCAACATCAAAAACGATTTTGTAATCGCCCGAACTCGAAAAAGCGTAGGCAACTTGATAATTCCCGTTTGCTTCCGCTTTTGTCGCTATATTTTCCGCTACGGCAGTTCCGTTTGCCTGCGTGATTTTTGCCGTAACATTGGCTTTTTCAAGCAAAACGGGTTCGCCGCCGCCGAATCCGCCCTCGACTTTTTCGGCAAAACGCACCAAAAATTGCAAAATTTCACCCGTGCGCGGATCTGCCGGAGAGCGTTTCAAAATCACGTTAAACTCGCCCGCATCGGTGGTCAGATTGCGCTCCGCCGAAACGACCGTAACCGCCGCAGTTGAATTAGCGGATTTCGGTTCATTCTCCGCGCCAAAAATCGGCAAAAGGAGAACGAGAACCAGAAATAATCTGCTCGCCGAATTTGAAATCTGAAATTTGAAATCTGAAGTT
This sequence comes from uncultured Acidobacteriota bacterium, assembly GCA_937863115.1. Classification (GTDB taxonomy): domain Bacteria; phylum Acidobacteriota; class Blastocatellia; order Pyrinomonadales; family Pyrinomonadaceae; genus CALMEH01. The sequence goes on along the minus strand of CALMEH010000794.1, from coordinate 711 downwards.
TTCATTTAGTGTGAATGCGCCGAGCCGTAAAGTGCCTGCATCGTCAAAACATCTACCGCAATGGCTGATGTGATCGCTTTTGCCGTTGCCTCGTCCACTCCGTTCGCTTTGAAGGTTGTCCCGAAAGTAAATTTATCGTCGTGTCCTTTACCGGCAAATTGTTTCAAAAATTCCGCCGAGAGTCCGTCGCCGCGAACTTCTTTAATAATCGGCGAACCGTCTTTGTTGTCATAAATTACGACTAATTCTTTTCCGCCCGCTTTGACAATGGTTGCCGCGCCGATTTGTGTGCGTTTGCCGTCTTTGGTCGCAAAAGCGAGATACGAATGATGGTCTTTATCGGGAACTTTGCTACCCGTATCTTTCTCAATCGAAGCGATTTTGTCAGCCGGAATGTCTTTGTGCTGCGTGGTAAATGATTGCGCGTCCGTAAAAACCGCTTTCACCGAAGCCGGAGTTTCATCCTCCGTTTTCGCCGTATTCGCGGCGTTTGTTGGCTTCGCCGTGTTGGTTATCGCTTGATTGCTAGTTGTATTGGTTGTGGTTGGCGGTGTTGAACCGGACGAACACGCGCCCGCCAAGCCGCCGATTGCAATCAATCCGATAATTGCTAAAAAAGTAAATTTCTTCATTTTTCTTCCTCTTCCTGTTTTTTGTTTTTCGAGATTTCCGGTTTTTTCTGCATATTGACCGTCTCGATTGATTTCAAAA
>CALMEH010000793.1 GCA_937863115.1 uncultured Acidobacteriota bacterium | reverse complement strand
GAATTTGCTGTAATTCAAGTTCGGCGACCGCGACACGACGATTTCGTTTGCTGCCTGTTTCAAAAACTTGGCTGACCCCGACCGAAAACTGACTTTCATCGCCGCCGCCCAAAATTCTCGCCGTTCCGTAATCGCCGCTCAAAGTCGGATTCGGACGAAAACGCGCTTGCTGCAAACGCCCTTCGGCAATCGTCAATCTTTGCCGTGCCCCCTGCAAATCAGCCCGCCGATTTGCGCCGAGTTCGAGCAGTTTTTCAATCGTCAAACCGTCTTGTGAAATATATTCGGCGGAAGTTAATTTGATGGGAAGCAGCGTTTGAGTCGGCGTTGCATCCTGCGAAAAATTATTGGCGGAAGTGACGAAAATTATCGCCGCGACCGCCCAAGTCGAAAGAAGACAGGAGAACTTTTTCGACTTAAAAAAACTGCCCTTGATCGTTAGATATTGATTATGGAGAGTCGTGTTCTTCATCTTACGCCGAAACGGTTTCCCCTCTTTGCGGCTGAACTTCCGCGCCCGAACGCAAAATAAAAAATGTCAATGCGCCGAACAAACCCAACACGATGGCAAAAACAAACCCGATTAAAATTGTCCGAAGCCAACTCATTCCGCCGTTTTCATCTGCCGCAATTGGTTGATTTTTTACTTCCACGCCCGAAAAAGTCGCCGTATCGGTTTCGCCACCGTGCGTCAGTTTAGTCCTAATTGTATAAGTTCCTTCGGGCAAAGCAGGGAATTTAACTCCGAAAATCCCAGTAGTTTCGCTTTTTTCGATTGTTCCTTGCGTTACACTACCGTTTGCCGATTCGATTTCAACTGCCGGCGAAACATCCTTAAAGGCTTCGTTGGTTTCAAATTTCGTCACAAATAACCGCGCCTCAGTTGCCGTGTCCGGCTTAAACAGCGGATGTTTGAGCATCACTTCCAAATCGCCGAGCCGCGATGAATGAGAAACCGTGCCTTTATCGGTCGTTTCGGTTTTCGGTTTGGCATCGCCGTGGTCTTCGCCGCCGTGCGCGAAAACCGGTTCGACATTGCCCGACATCAAAAACATCAAAACAAAAACGAATCCCGTTAATATTGTGTAATTAAAAAATGCTCGAATCTTTTTCATAAATTCATCCTTCCAGTTTCAAAACAGAAAAAAATTAGAAATTTCTTCAGAACCACTTTCGCAATGAACGTGCCATACAAAATGAACTTTAGTGAATTAGCGTTTGATGCCGATGTTTATTGGGTGAAAAGTAATTTATGATTTTTTTGGAGTTTATCGGAAAACGCAAAATTGCTTGATAACAAACAGGGCGGATGTTTGAAAACAGACAGTTTAAATTGCGAAATCAAAGTATAAATTTGACAATTTAAAACTTCGGTTGACAAATTTCGCGGATTCGCATTAGCTTTAACTTAGGGAAATTGTTCACAAGTTCAATTCTAAAAATGCAAAAAGTTTTTCGCATCATCAAAAGAAAGAGAAATCTGCGCCGGTTGAGCGCGGTTTGGCTCTGCTTAGTGATTCTTGAACTTTTCTGCCCCGTGATTTGCGAACAACCTAATTCAGCGACTCTCATCAAGTCTGCGAATACTGGAATAATCGCTTCGCTTGAAAGTAAAAGCGATTTGGATAAAACCTCGATCTCGACATTAGAACAAAGCACTGACAAATCTGAACAAAGTAATTGCAATGATGAATGTCTGTGCCATGCCAATGTGATCACAAGTTTTAATTTCGTTGATTTGAAAGATTCCTTTGACAAAGACGAGCAAATCGCCTTCAGCTACGGCGAAATTATCCTGAACTCGCTTCCTCCGCCATTCCAACCGCCAAAAAATTCCTAATCAAAACAAATAAAGCCGAACTACGGGTTTTTGCGTCTTTTGTCGCTGAAACTGCTGTGTCTTCGGCGCAACTTCTATTTGTCTTTCATCTGCGAAAGCAGGGGGAAGAGTATTTTGAAAATGATTTTGATTAGGAATAATAATGAGATTTTTTACCACCCGCATGAAAGCGTGGTGCGCTCTCCTCTGTTTGTTTGCCGTGTTTTCGGCGGGAGTCAGAGCGCAGCAAAACACGGAAGTCATAGCAAAAAATGATTTTTCGGAAAAGATAACGGAAACCAATGTGCCGAAACCGTTGGTCGTTTCCGTTTTGCCGAATTACTACAACGCGCAGGACGGCATTTCGCTCAATGAACTGATAAAACGCGCTTTGGACGCGAATCAGGATTTAGCAGCGGCACGACTTGAAATTGATAAGGCAAAAGCCAGACTCGTGCAAGCGAAACTGCGCCCGAATCCGACGCTCGAATTTGAGCAGCAATCGGGGCGATTAGTCGGAAACGGCGGCGATGGCAATTTTACCTTCGGTGCGTCTTTGCCGATTGAGATTTACGGCAGACGTGATGCTCGAATCAATTTCGCCCAAATAGAAATTCAGGCAAGCGAAGCCGAAGTCCGCAACCGCGAAAGAATT
>CALMEH010000792.1 GCA_937863115.1 uncultured Acidobacteriota bacterium | reverse complement strand
TAGAATATGCCGAACATCAAAATACATAGAAAAAAAGAGTATGCGGATTCTTGGCGGGCATACGAAATTATTATTGACGGCGAAAAAGTAGGCGAAATTCGCGGCGGTCAATCGATCGAACTTCAAACGCCGAACGGCACACATAAAATTGCCTTGAAAATTGATTGGTGCGGAAGTAATGAAGTCGAATTTAGCGTTTGGAACGATGAAACGATCGAGTTTGATTGCGGAAATAATACCAAATTGATTTTGGCATTTTACTATGTTTTATTTGCCAGAAACGAATATATTTGGCTTCGAAAGCGTTAAAGTTATTATTTTTGGCGATTGAGTTTTATGCGGAAAATTTGTTTTCTTTCGATGGATTCGCTCGAAAATTATGTGAGCGACGACGAAATTGCGATTCCTTTTTTGAATGAACTCGGCTGGCAAGTCGAAACAATTTCTTGGCGCGATTCGGCAGTTGATTGGAATGATTTTGAAGCCGTAATTATTCGCACACCTTGGAATTATCAAAAATCGCCGAATGAATTTCTAGAAGTTTTAAGAAAAATTGATGCGTCAAAAGCGCGGCTCGAAAATCCTTTGAAAATTGTCGAATGGAATTTGAGCAAACAATATTTGCGTGAACTCGAAGCAAAGAAAATTAAAATCGTGCCGACAATTTGGGACGAAAAAACAGTTGACGAAACGAATTTCAATCGTTGGCGCGAACATTTTCAAACAGACGAAATAATCATCAAACCAATTATCAGCGCGACGGCGGAATTTACTTATCGCTTAAAAAAGTTTTCGCCCGAATTAACTGAAATATTTGCAAACAAACCATTTATGATTCAGCCGTTTATGCCGAAAATCGTCACGGAAGGCGAATTTTCGCTTTTTTATTTCGGCGGAATTTACAGCCACACGATCTTAAAAACGCCGAAAGTAAAAGATTTTCGCGTCCAAGAAGAACACGGCGGAATTATCACCCAAATTATGCCTTCGGAAAAACTTTTGCAGACAGCACAAAAAGTTTTTAATCAAATTTCAGACGAATTACTCTACGCTCGCATTGATTTTGTCCGTGATGAAAACGATAATTTTTGTTTGATGGAACTCGAACTAATCGAACCCGCGCTTTATTTCAGAATGGACAAAGATGCGCCCGAAGAATTTGCGAAAACTGTCAATAATTGGCTAAACAGATGAATTTCAAACTTCTCATACAATACGATGGCACGGATTTTCGCGGTTGGCAGGTTCAGCCGGGCGAACGCACGGTGCAGGGCGAGCTTCAGCGCGTTTTGTCTTTGATTGAAGACGCGGAAGTTTACGTCTGCGGTTCGGGGCGCACCGATTCGGGCGTTCACGCCGAAGGTCAGGTTGCCAATATCAAACTGCAAAGACCGTTCACGCCCGAAAGATTGCGGAGCGCGATAAACGGAAATCTCTGGCGCGATTTGCGGATTTTGCAAGTCGAAAAAGTGGCGGACGATTTTCACGCAAGATTTTCCGCCAAAAGTAAGACTTACGTTTATCGAGTCATCAATGCGCCCGTGATTTCGCCGTTTTGGACGCGCTACGCACATCACGAAGCGCGTCCGCTGAACGTCAATCAGATGAACGAAGCCGCAAAATATTTCTTGGGCGAACACGATTGGACGGCATTTTCGGCGGCGCAATCCGACAGCGAAAATCGCGTCCGCAATGTTACAGATTTTACTGTCGAAACCGTGTGGGACACACGCGCCCAATCGCAAATCATCGAATTTCGCATTACGGGCGAAGGTTTTTTGCGCTATATGGTGCGCTCGATTGTCGGAACAATGCTCGAAGTCGGGCGCGGCGAAAAAGATTTTGATACAATTCAAACGGCAATCGTCAGCGGCGACCGAAATCTCGCCGGTGCAACCGCTCCGGCACATGGATTAACGCTTTTAAAAGTTTTTTACGAATAACGCTTGACAACCCGAAAACTTTGCGTGTAATCTGACAAATCGCTCTTTTTGTTTGACATAGTTTCATAAAAATCAAGTAAAAGATAAAATTGACAGGAGTTTATTTTTTATGGAACTTGAAGAAAAAATTGCAAGCTACTTTAAACATTTTTCAGAGGAATTTCCAGCCTTTAAAGATGTTGCTTTTCTGTATTTACTTACTTCTCTACTACATTTTAGTCCACGCAAACATCACATAGTTGATTGGTCATTTAGCTTTCTTATTAATACTACAATTGTTAGTAGGATAATAGAGGCACATTGGTTTGATTTAAAGTATTTTACAAATGCAGAGATTAGAGAAGCAAGTGAAATACTAATGTCAAATTGTATTGAAGATGCAATTCGGATTTCAAGATTGAACTTAAACTACTTGGATGTAATTTATAAATTACATAATAATGAACCGGAAGCTATTTCACTGAATAGCGAAAAACCAATTTCAAATAAGAGTTTTGATGAACTTTTAACTGATTTAAAAGCAGGAAACCTCCATAGTTTTATTACCTCAAGTGATGATTTAAAATATACAGTAGATCATAAGAAACTTTCAGAAAAGGGATTTAGTGATTTAGCCAAACTTACAATTTCTTCTAGTATTGACGATATTCTAAGGGATTTGAAAACACCAAAAGAATTATACCGAATTTTAGTTTCATTTTGTGAACCTCAGCAAAAGTCCAAGATAGAAATTCCTTATGCTGGTATTGGTTCGATTCTTATAGAACTTAAAAAAGCCTATCCAAACCATAATCTAGTTACTTTTTGTAACACAGAAAATTCTTTTGCTGAACTGCTTTTTCAAGCTAATCTAGTTGCCAACGACTGTAATACTAATTTAATAATTTCAAGTGATTTTCTTGAAGACGCAGAGGATTATCATTACGAAAATTCCGTTGACATAGCAATTTCTGTTCTACCTTTCAAGAAACAGATTGATAATAGAAACCTTTCCAGTAATTTCTTTAAAGATAGTTTTAACATCGCTAATTCACAATATGCGTCAGTTGAACTTATGTTATCAACTGTTAATAATAATGGAAAAGTCATTGTAGCAATTAGCGACTCTTTTCTATTTTCAAAACAAGGCGTAAAGTTTAGAAAGAATTTATTGACAAACGATTGGGTTGAGAGCGTTATAAGTCTTCCCAAAGATATTTTAAGACCTTACTCTTCAATAAAATCATCAATAATTGTTTTAAACAAAGCAAAATATCAAAAAGGTTTTGTTATTTTTGATGGTTCAGAAGATAAATTTGAAAAAACTAAAGTCAGTATTGAAGAAATCTTTTCTAATGATTTAGATTTACGAGCTTCTCGTTATGCCTTGAAAGAAAGTCAAGAATTAAAATCGATTCTTTCAAAATATCCGCAGAATGAAGTCAAGAAAATTAATGATTTAATTGATTCTTCAATTTCAGGGCATAATTATTCGCCTAAGAATAGAATTGTCGAAAATTCAGCGGAGACTTTGCCTTATGTTCGGGTTGCGGATTTGGCAAGAAACGAAATCGAGTTTGATTTGGACGTTTCAAAGATTGGGCGTGAGATTTCGGCTGAAAAGGCTCGCAAAAGAACGATTATTGATTTTTCGGCAGTTTTAATCAGCAAAATTGCGCCGAAACTTAAACCGACTTATTTCAATTTCACAGGGCAACCGATTGTTATCGGTTCTGATGTTGTTGCTTTGAAAGTTAAAGAAGATGTCAATGTCGAATATTTTCTAACTCAACTCTATTCGCAACTCGTAAAGATTCAAGTAGAAATGATGAGTTCGGGAAATATGATTAACCGTATTTCGATACAAGATTTTCTCAATATCCAAATAATTTTGCCGCCTTTGGAAGAACAACAACGCGAAATATTAGAAATGCGCGGCGTGCTTGAAGAAAAAGCGATTGCTCAGGAAGAAATCGCGCTTGCCAAAAAAGAGATTGAAACGACTGAATACGATGTAATTGCAGCAATTACGCACAATTTGAATCAAAAACTCGGACAAATAGTAGATGATTACGGGACGCTGATGCTTTTTCTGCAAAACAAAGAAAAAAATCAGATGCCGATTAGATTTGATGAAATCCTGCGTCCGATGAGAAACGGCGAATCGGTTGACAATATTCCGACGTTTTCAAAAGTTGCAAATCGCCTTCAAAATAATTTATTGGATACGGCTTACACGATGAAAACGACTGAAAATATCTTGCAAAAGAGTGTGGTAAAAACGGAAGAACTTGATATTATCAGATTTTTTAAAAAATCAGTTAAAGCAGATTTTGAGAACTCTCAATTTACATTAAAAGTTGAAACTAAGTTAAAATCATTGATTGTTTTAGCTGACATAAATGCTCTTAAAGATGCGTTTCGCAATTTAATTGAAAATGCCAAAAAGCACGGCTTCACACAGAGCGACCAAAAATATCAGATTATTTTTGAAATCTCTAAATATACGGACAATTCAGGTGATAATTTTGCGCGGATAGTTTATAAAAATAATGGTAATCCGTTTCCGAAAAGTTACAGATTTGAAGACTATACTCGACTTGGAACAAGAATGGGGAAAAATAAAGGCACAGGTATCGGAGGTTTTTTTGTAAAAAAAGTGATTGATTTACATAAAGGAAGTTTCAAAGAAATTACTTTGCACGAAAATAATCAAGAAATATTTCAAGTCCAAATGGAGATTTTACTACCTTTGGCAGATTAAGTTGAATATATGAAAACCTACAATATTTTACTGATTGACGACGAGAAAGAAGTTTGTGAATCGCTGATTGATTTTGCAAGTCAATTTGGAATTGCCAAGTTTGATGCCGATATAATTGTAACTGACCGCCAAAATTGGCAAGACGGCGCAGAATTACTCGAAAAAGAATACTTTCACGCGCTTATTCTCGATGCTAGATGTATGATTGATAGTGAGCAAGTAGATGATAATTTTGACTTTCTGACTATTGCGCTCGAAAGACTCAAAGAAATCGAACAAAAACAAGACAGACATATTCCTTTTGTGATAAATACAGGCTATTTTGGCGAAAAGGAAGTCCAAATGATGCAGAGATTGATAAGTGAAAGGCGCGGCAAAATATTTTCTAAAACTTTGCCAAAAGATGAGATGTTTCAGTATCTTGTAGCAGAAATTGAAAAGGCAGAGAACACAAAAATAGAAAAAAAATATGCTGATGTTTTTGAGATATTTGATAAAGATTATTTAGACTTAACTTTTAGAGCGCATTTATTAAAACTGTTAAAAACTTCAAATTCTGACGACTCGACAGAGATAAAGAAAAATTTGGCGATATTGAGAAGTTTGCAAGAGCAAATTTTTCAGACATTAAATAGAAAAGATGGTCAAATTGTTCCAGATTCTATGTGTCAAACAAATGTTGCCTTTCGAGCAGTTCACAGACACTTATCCGGCAACAAAGATAGAAATCGAAACTATCAAACGACCACACCTGTTTTGCAAAATAATTGGATTGAGAATTTATCAGAGTGTCTTTACGAAGTAACCAGTGATAACGGTTCTCACAATCCTTACGACAACACGCCGCTACCAACCAAATACACAGTTCAAAGTCTTACGTTCGCATTTTTAGAGCAACTACTTTGGTTTAAGAAACTAATGAGTTAAATTTAACTCTGATGAGAACCGATTTTCAGCAAATTATTAATTCTCCCGTTTTGGCTTATCAGGAAGGTTTGCGATTTTTTATGGGTGAAGGGACTTTGAATGAAACTTTGCGGCGTGTGGCGAATGATTTGGAAAAGCGCGGAATTGATTACGGTTTGATTGGTGCAGTTGCGCTTAATAATTACGGTTATCGGCGTTTTACAGAAGATATTGACTTGCTTTTGACGCGCGAAGGTTTGGAAAAATTTCAGACGGAATTGGTCGGTTTGGGTTATCGTCCGGCGTTTGAAGGTGCGACGAAAAAATTTCGCACAACGCAGGAAAATGTCAGTGTGGAAATAATTACGAGCGGCGAGTTTCCGGGCGACGGCAAGCCGAAACCTGTTGTTTTTCCGAATCCGAATGATGTTTCGATTGAAATTGACGGCATTAAAACCGTAAATTTGGAAACATTGATCGAGTTGAAACTTGCATCGGGAATGACTGCGCCGCATCGTTTGAAAGATTTGGCGGATGTGCAGGAAATTATTAAAATTAAAAATTTAACGGCGGGTTTTGCCGAAAAACTGAATCCGTTTGTGCGCGAAAAATTTTTGGAATTGCAAAAAGCAGTTGCCGACAGTCAAGAATAAAAATGCTGATTTATCATATTGTTTTACCCGAAATTTGGGAGAAATTTACTGACGAATACGAATACGAAGCCGAAAGTTTGGCGGCGGAAAATTTTATTCATTGCAGTTATAAAAATCAACTCGACGATGTTTTGCAGAGATATTATAAAGACGTGGAAAAGGTTTTAATTTTATCAATAAATCCGCATCTTTTAGTTTCCGAATTGATTGCCGAGCCTTCGACGAATGGCGAGATTTATCCTCATATTTACGGAAGAATCAATAAATCGGCGATTGTTGCAGTTGAAGAAAGAATATTAAATTAACAGGGATAAAAAGATAAATGGGATAAATCAAAACGTCAAAAAATCCCTTTTATTTTTTTATCCCTGCTAATTCAAAAAAATGCACGAAAACTTCGCAAAAGTTATCAAACCGAAATCAGAAGAAGCCGAATTGCTCGCGCAGATTGATTTTGCGCGTCTGCCTTCTCATATCGCCGTGATTATGGACGGCAACGGGCGTTGGGCGAAACAGCGCGGGAAACCGCGAATTTTCGGGCATCGTGAAGGCGCGGAATCGGTTCGCGCGATTTTGGATACTTGTGCGAGATTAAATATCAGAGCCGTAACGCTTTACGCATTTTCGACGGAAAATTGGAAGCGTCCCGAAGACGAAGTTTCCGGCTTGATGCAGATGCTCAAACTTTATCTGAAAAAGGAACTGAAAACCGTCCATAAAAATAATATTCGATTTCAAGCAATCGGGAAAATCGAAGGTTTAAATTCAGATTTGCAAAAAGAACTTGCCGCCGCGATGAACTTTACCGCAAATAACACGGGAACGATTTTAAGCGTCGCACTCAACTACGGTGGACGCGCCGAAATAACCGAAGCCGCAAAAAAAGCCGCGAAAAAATTGTTGGAAAACGGCGGAAATATCGAAGACTTGAGCGAAACGGACATTGCCGAAAATCTTTACACACACAATTTGCCCGAAGTTGATCTGCTCGTGCGGACAAGCGGCGAATTTCGTATCTCGAATTTTCTTTTGTGGCAATTAGCTTACAGCGAAATCTACGTTACACCGACGCTTTTCCCCGATTTTCGACGCGCCGAGATTTTCAAAGCGATTATTGATTTCCAAAAACGCGAACGTCGTTTCGGCGGAGTTGAAGCTAAATAATTTATGCTGGTTTTTATCGACGAATCCGGCGATGCGGGCTTTAAGTTTGACAAAGGTTCTTCGACTCATTTTGTCGTAACGCTTGTCCTATTTGCTGATAAAGATGAAGCCGTGAAAACTGATAATCACTTTTCGGAAATCAGAAAACAATTAAACTTACGCTCGGATTTTGAGTTTCATTTTCATAAATTGCGAAAAAGATTTTGTGAACACTTTTTTATCGAAATCAAAAACTTTGATTTTCAATATTTCGGAATCGTGATAGACAAAACAAAAATTGATGCGAATAATTACTCTTCACCGCAGAGTTTTTATAATTTTGCTTGCGAATTAGTTTGCCAAAAAGCCAAAGAACATTTTTTACAGGCGACGGTTGTTATTGATGGCGAAAAATCCAGAGAATTTAAGGCGAAATTAGGAAATTATTTAAAGAAAAATGTTAATGATAAAAATTCGGGAATCTTTCATATCAAAAAGGTAAAGATGCAGGACTCGGCGAAAAATAATTTATTGCAACTTGCCGATATGATTTGCGGAACAATCGCTCGAAGTTTCAAAAATGTAGAAAATTTTCGGGAAATAATTATCGAAAAAGAAGTTTTAGTTGAAGAATTTAAAGAAAAATATCTTGTTCCTATCCTTTCGGCACGCACGCCATACGGCGACTGTTCGGAACAAGATTTTATCCATAAATAGTATATCCAAGATAGACAAATTTGTCTATAATTCTAGACAAAAATATGAATAGCCGTTTATTAACCGCGATTATCGCGTTGCCGATTTTAATTTTATCAATCATTTTGCCGTATCTTTTGCCGGGAATTCCGGCGTTGAATTGGCTTTTTTTGGTGATTACGGCTTTTGCGCTCGGCGCGGGACTTTTTGAATTTTTTACTTTGACGAAAAAGTTAGAATTAAAAGCCGATGCTTCGATTGCTTATTTGGGCGCGGCGGCTTTTTTTGTCGCGTTTTTGTTTGATGCGCCGCGCTCATCGCCGGATTTGTTGATTTTGACGTTTGCGCTGTTTTTGATTTTAACGCTGATTACGCAAACTTTTCGTTTCCAAGCCGATTTTTCAAAGATGCTGACGGGCGTTGGCGTAACGATTTTAGGCGTTTTATATGTCGCTTTTCTTGGCGGATTTATTATTGCAATGCGTATCGGATTTACCGAAACGCTCGTGCCGCATCTTTCGACAAAATTGCTCGCGTTTTTCTTTATCGTCGTGATGGGCGCGGATGTCGGCGGTTATTATGTCGGCAAAAATCTTGGAAAACACAAACTGATTCCGAAAGTTTCGCCAAACAAAACTTGGGAAGGCGTTTTCGGCGGATTAGTTTTAAGCGCAGGTTTTGCGGCAATTTCCACCGCGACATTTTTCCCCGAATTGCCATATAAATTCTCGATTCCGCTCGCACTCGCAATGTGCATCATCGGACTTTTCGGCGATCTCGCAGAAAGCGCAATGAAACGCGGCTCAAAAACAAAAGACGCGGCAAACATTTTGCCCGGACACGGCGGACTTTTGGACAGATTAGACAGTTTGCTGTTCAACGCACCGATTCTTTATTATTTTGCGCGGTTTTATTTCTAAAAATGCTGAAAATAACAACTAAAAAAGTTGGTGCAGGCGGCTTTTGGAAAGTAATAAACGAAAGAAAAAATACTTCGGTAGAAAAGCAGCAAACGCCTTTTTCATGTGTTGCGGCGGTTGGCGTGATGCTTTTGCAAAATCGTGGAAAAATGATGACGCAAGAGCAAATTATTGATATAATCGGAGAGTCTTCAACGACTGAAGACTTGGCGAATTTATTGAACAAAGTTGATAAGCCCGACGGCAACGTAAAATGGCACGGCGTAATTGTTGCAGTAAAATATCTTGAAATAATTGCGCTTAAAACTTCGTTTGGTGCAGTTTTGCGTGAAGGAAAACCGCTCGGTCATTTGGTTTTAGTCGAGAATCTACGCGGAAATTTGCTGAACATAAAAGATCCGTGGGACGCAAGTGTTTATCAAATGACGATTGAAGAGTTTTTGAAAGTTTGGAACGGCGAGGTGCTTTTTAGATGGAACTTATAGAAATTAAAAAAAGACGCGGAAATTTGGCGCAAATCATTTTGAAAATTGCCGATACTGAAAAAAAATATTCTTTCAAATATTCCGACAGCGACATTTTTGCGGTTGATTTTCCTGAAGAGTTACGAAAAATCTTGAGATTACTACCCGTTTCGATGACACATTCTTTAGTTGATAAAATCGAAAATTATCTAAAATCGGATGTGGCGAATTTTCCGTTTGAAATGGAAGTTGAAAAGGAAATTCTGCAATTGGTTTAGATAAATAATTTTGCAAATTTGCTTTTTCGAGATGTCGTCTTGTATCATTTTCAATGTTTTGTTTTTTAGTTTTATGAACGCAGTTCGATTTAATGACGATAATAATTGATTGGCGAGAGCGCAAAATTTACAGCGTTCCGCCTTTCGTTTGTCTTCAAAATCGAAAGGCGTTTTTTTTATTAGTGAATAACTAAAAGTGAAAAGTTAGAAGGCTTTCACTATTCACTATTCACTATTCACTAAATTATATGTTAGACGTTTTGGGAAATTTAGAGAGAACACACACTTGCGGCGAATTGCGTTCGGAGCAAGTCGGCGAGCAAGTTGTTTTGATGGGTTGGGTGGCGAAAAAGCGCGATTTCGGCGTTTTTACGTTTATTGATTTGCGCGACCGATATGGTTTAACGCAGATTGTCGTTTCGGAAGAAACCGCAAAGTCCGCTCACGCAAAGGCGAAAAATCTGCGTGGCGAGTTTGTGGTTGCTGTAAAAGGCGAAGTTTCTTTGCGCGACGAAGGCACGAAAAATGCGAAATTGGCGACGGGCGATATTGAAATTCACGTTTCGGAAATTTTGATTTTGAACGATGCGAAAACGCTGCCTTTTGAACTCGAAAAAGCCGGTTCGCAAAATTTGGCGAGCGAAGATCTGCGTCTGCAATATCGTTATTTGGATTTGCGCCGACCGTCGTTGCAGAAAAATTTGATGATGCGTGCTAAAGCGTTGCGAAAAATTCGTGATTTTATGGAATCGCGCGATTTTCTCGAAATCGAAACACCGATTTTGCTGAAATCAACGCCCGAAGGTGCAAGAGATTTTGTCGTGCCGTCGCGCATTCACAGCGGAAAATTTTTCGCTCTGCCGCAATCGCCGCAGATTTTGAAACAGATTTCGATGATCGCCGGACTCGACAAATATTATCAAATTGCGCGTTGTTTCCGCGACGAAGATTTACGCGCCGACCGCCAGCCGGAATTTACGCAACTCGATATTGAAATGAGTTTTGCGAACGAAGAAATGGTTTTTCGCACATTGGAAGGCGTGATTGGCGAAGTTTTCAAACTCGTTGAAGCCGAATTTCCCGCAAATTTTCCGCGAATGACTTACCGCGAAGCAATGCGGCGTTTCGGCGTTGATAAGCCCGATTTGCGTTTCGGAATGGAATTGCAAGATTTATCTGAAGTTTTGCGCGACACGGATTTTGCGCCGTTTGCTACGGTTTTAGAAAATAAAGGCGAAATTAAAGCGATTGTTGCAAAAGGAAAGGCGGATTATTCGCGCAAAAACTTGGATGAATTGCAAGAGTTCGTCAAACGCTACGGCGCAAATGCTTTGGCTTGGATTAAGATTGGGGATGAAATTTCGTCTTCGCTTTTGAAGGTTTTGGGCGAAGAAAAAATCAATCAATTAGCCGAAACTGCAAACGCTGAAAAAGGCGACGCGGTTTTGATCGTTGCGGGCAAAAAATCGGTTGTTGCGGCTTCGCTCGGCGCGTTGCGGAAGGAAATCGCAAAAAACGAAAATTTAATTCCAAAAGGCGTTTATAAACCGCTTTGGGTAACGGAATTTCCGATGTTTGAATACAACGAAGACACCGGAAATTATGATCCGATGCACCATCCGTTCACGTCGCTTTTGGACGAAGACGTGCCGCTTTTCAAACGCGCCATCGAAGACGGCGAAAAAAAATTGCTTGGCGAAATTCGCGCTCGTGCCTACGATATTGTCATCAACGGTTACGAAATCGGTTCGGGTTCGATTCGTGTTCATCAGAGCGAAATTCAGAGTTTGATCTTCAAAGCGCAAGGTTTGACACGCGAAAAAGCGCAGACGAGATTCGGATTTTTTCTCGATGCTTTGGAATACGGCACGCCGCCGCACGGAGGTTTTGCCGCTGGAATCGAACGTTTGACGATGCTTTTGCAGGAAACCGACAACATCCGCGATGTTATTGCTTTTCCGAAAACTGCTTCGGCGCAAGATTTGATGATGGATTCGCCTGGCGACGTTGACGATGCACAACTTGGTGAACTTTCGATTAAAATTACGGAAAAAAATGAACAACAAATTACACAAATTACACAAATTTAGTTGAAAATTCGTGTGATTTGTGCAATTTGTTGTCAAAATAAACCGAACAAAACTCAAAAAGTGTCGTAAAATCAAGAAGCAATGGCAAAGAAGAAATTTGATACAAATCCGCTTGATCCTGAGTTTCCCGAACGCGTAAAACGGGAAGCCGAAACTGTTTCTCTGCCGAAAAACGAATATAAAACCGCCGATTTTCCGCCTGCGAGCGTTACGGAGCAAGAAACAAAGAAATTCAATCAAGAAAATTTTAACGCTTATCAAGCACCTTTTACGGGACAAAATGTTCCGGCAAATTATCAAACTGCCAAACTTTACGGCGATATGAATCAATCTTCAAAACGTAAGGTTGATAAGATCGGTTTGCCCGAAAATATTTTGACGGCGTTGCCTTATATTCCGGTTTTTATTGGTTTTATTGCCGGTTTGATAATTCTTTTTACTGTTCCGAAATCCGAATCGAAGGTGCGTTTCCACGCGGCACAGGGTTTGGCGGCGCATATCGGAATTTTTATTATCGGCGCAATTTTAAGCGGCATCGGAAATGTAGCTGATTTTGCTGATGTCGGCTATACGATTTTTAAGATTGCGACAACCGTGATGATGATAATTTTTGCGATCAAAGCGTGGCAGGGAAAACCCGTGCATATCGAATCGGTTGATGATCTGACCGAATGGCTGGAAGATAAAGTCAAGCCGAAAGATTAATTTGGGAGAAACTTAATGTATTGTGCAAATTGCGGCAGCGTCATAAGTTCTGAATTAAATTATTGTAAAAGTTGCGGAATGCGTCTGGTAGGCGATGAAAAATCGGAAACTTCCAATCGTATTTTAGCGACATTAATTATTACTTTCGGCGTAATCACGATTGTCGGATTAGGAATTTTGCTAGCTTTAATCGCTCTGCTTCTTGATCGCGGCGCGACCGAAAAAACAATGGGAATGACCGTCGTTTTTTATCTTGCTTGTTTTACGGCAATCGAATTTGTTTTGGGTTCGCAGATTTCAAAATTAATTAATTCAACTATCGGAAAAGAGAAAAAGAATTCAACGAAAATTTCTCAACCCGCGCAGATTTCGCCTCGAAATACGGCGCAATTACCCGAACCGACACAAATGCCGATTAGCGTAACGGAGCATACGACGCAAATTTTTGAGAAAGTTCCGCTCAGAGAAAATTAGAAATCAGCAAAATTTTTGTTCCCTTGATACGAAACAGAAAAATTCTTCGCGTTACTGTGCGGAGAATTTTTATTTTCAGCGAGGAGCAAAAATTATGTATCAATTCGGCAATCTTAAAAATTACAAATACATTTCGAGCCTTTTGGCTATCATTTTTTTATCAATTAATTCGTTTGCGGCAAAAGGCAATCTTGACCGGACTTTCGGCGATTGGGGGAAAGCAATTTCCTACGTTAATGGCGCGGAAAAAGCCTTTGATGCGGCGGTTCAGACGGACGGAAAAATCGTTGTGGTCGGTGGCGTTG
>CALMEH010000791.1 GCA_937863115.1 uncultured Acidobacteriota bacterium | reverse complement strand
CAATAATTTAACACTATTCCTTATCCCGAACTGAGGTTATTTTTAATAATTTCTTCGCTGTCCAATTTTTCTTTTTTCCATTTAGCCATTTTATTTTCGATATTTATAAATTTATTTGAAGCGTCAGCTAAAGCCATTTAACCATCAATTTATTTCATAATCCAAGCGTCAATTAATCTGAACAGCGTTCGATTTCGAGCGGCATTTCCAAGCGCGTGAAAATTTCTTTTGCTTCGTCCAACATTTTTCGCGCTTTTTCCGAATTTTCGAGTTTGTTTTCGTAACGCGAAAATTCGCGTAAAGTTCGAGCGATTTCGGCTTCCATTTTTGTTTCGGAAACGATTTGCAAGGCATTTTCAAAACATTTAACGGCGGTTTGCGATTCATCGTTTATCGTCAAATTTTCGCCCGAATTAGCGGCAATCAATCCCAAAACGCGCCACGCATTGGCAGTTACGATTTGCTCTTCGGCTTTTTGGGAAAGTTCGAGCGATTTTGTCGCCGCCTTTAATGCTTCGGCATTTTTGTTTTGCTTAAACAGAGCTTCAGCCAGAAATTGAAAAGTTTCCGCAAGAATAAAATGTCCCGAATCGCCGATCAATTCGATTGTTTTGTTAAGATGATTTTCAGCTTTTTCGTAATCGCCGCTTATGACCAGTGCACCTCCGATATTGCTCAGAATCATAATTTCCGAATTTTTATTGCCGATTTCGCGGGCGATTTTCAGAGCTTCGTTATACTTGGCAATCGCTTTTTCGCCGTCGCCCAACATCCGCCACGCTTCGCCCAAACTATTCAGGGCATTTGCTTCAGTGCGTTTGTTGCCGAGTTTGCGGGTCAAGGCAAGTTCCTCTTCTTCATAAAAAACGGATTGCGCAAAACGTCCCAATGATATATTCGTCCCGCCGAGCAAATGGTAACAAAACGCTTTTTCAGGCAGTGCGGTCTCACCGATTTCGTCGGCGATTTGCAAACCTTCTTCGCAGAGCGCGATGGCTTCGTCACAATTTCCGAGCGACAGAGCGGCGCGACCTTGCCGATATAAAGCCAAAACCAATCCTCGCCGCACGGCTTCCGTATCGCCTGCTTCGCGTGCCGTCCGAACGCCTTTTTTCGAGGTTTCAAAAGAGGCGCGAGTTTCACCTTTTTCAAACTGTGCCGCGCTTATCCAGTAAAATGCTTGAACTTGCGCCAATTTATCATCCAAACTTTCAACGATTTTCAAAGATCGCAAGTGCGCTTCGATAGATTCGGTAAATTTTGCCTGCGCCCAAAACGCAATTCCCAAACCTCTGAGCCAACTAAAAATTTGTTGCGGTGAAATTTCCGAATCTGCTCCGACATAATTTAACGCTTTTTGGAAATATTCGCCGGCGGATTTCGGCGTATGAGTTTGGATTGATTGTTCACCGGCGCGTCCGAACCATTCGGCAGTTTGTCTGATATTTTGAGCTTTTTCGTAATGCACGGCAATCGTCGCGGCATATTCGTCGGCGCGTTCACCGCTTGTTTCAATTAACCATTCGGCAGTTTTTTCGTGCCAAGTTCGCCGTTCGGAAAGCAGGACGGTTTCGTATGTCGCATCTCGAAGCAATGCGTGTTTGAAAAGATATTCGGTTGCGCTGGAAAACGCGGAAGTTTCGTGGCGAAAAAGCAATTCTTTCCGTCGCAAAGATTCCAAAACCGCCGAAACATTGATTTCCGCACCGAAATTTTCAACCGCTTTATCCCAAAATTCGCGCCCGATGACCGATGCTTGTTGCAAAATCGTTTTTTCCCACGCGGTCAATTTATCCAAACGTGCTTGCAAAACGCCGTTCAGCGTCGCCGGAACTTCCGTTTCTCCGAGCTGGCTTTCGTCCAAACTCCATTCGTCCGAATGAGCGATAATTGCGCGTCGGTCAATCAACATTTTTATCAATTCTTCGACATAAAACGGATTTCCTTCGGCGTTTGAAATGATTAAATCCTGCAAATTCAGCGGAACGCCTGACGGCATTTTTTGCAAAATATCTTCAATCAACGCACGGCTTTCGCGCTTCGTCAAAGGCGTAAGATTGAGCCGCGTTCGATTTGTTTGACCTTCGCCCCAATGCGGACGATGTTCAAACAAAATCGGACGCGCAAACTCCAAAACCAGCATCGGCGCATCAGCACAATTTCGCGCCAAATAATCGAAAAATTCGAGCGATTTATCATCTGCCCAATGCAAATCGTCAAGATAAATTACCGTCGGAATTTCCGCCGAAATCGCCGAAAAAAATTGTCCGGCGTAAAGCAAAGCGCGAGTTTGAAGTTGTGGTAAATCGTCCAAAATTCCCTTAACGTGTATTGATTCGGAAAAATCGAAACCGATAAGCTGACCGATAAAATGAATTTTCATTTCCGCGTCATCTTGAAATTTTGAATCTGCCGCGAGCTTCAAAAATCCTGCAATCAATTTTTCACGCGCGACTTCGGGTGAATCATCGTCGAGAATTTCAAAGCGAAACGAAAACAAATCTCTGACCAACGAATAAGGCAAACCGCGCATTGTTTCCGTGGCACGAGCGTTGAAAACACGCACTTTTTCCGACATTAATTCGACGCAATCGCGAAACTCGAAAAGCAGACGCGATTTTCCCAAACCTGCTTCGCCAATGATTGAAACTGTCTGCATTTCGCCGTCTTCAAACACCGTTTCGAGCGCGTCGAGCATTTTTTCGAGTTCGTTTTTACGTCCGACAAGCTGTGTTTCGATGCCTTCAACGCCGCGTTTTCCGAGCCGAAAAGCACGCGGTTTTGCTTTATTTACTGCATAAACTTCGACTTTTTCAATCTTTCCCGTGCGCTGAAATTTTTGTTCGAGTTCAAAGGCTTCGACATCAAAAACTCCGCGAATATGCCGATAAGTTTCGCGTGAAATCAAAACTTTCCCGTGCGGCGCGTTTTGTTGCAGACGTTTTGCCGCATTTACCGCCGCGCCCGTTGTCATAAATTCGCCCGTATCGGTTGATTTTCCGAGCAGAATGGTTCCCGTGCTGATACCGATTTTGATGAAAGGATGAAGGATGAAGGATGAAGGATGAAGATTTCTCGCAAATTCTTCGGCTTCTTTTTGCAAATTCAACGCGGTTCGCGTGGCGCGTTCGGGGTCGTCTTCGCTGATCGCGCTCGTTCCCCAAAGCGCGACGAATGTGTCGGACAGACGCTTTTCGATTTTTCCGCCGCCGTTTTCGACGATTTTATTCAAGCGCGATTGAAAATCGCTCAATATTCGACTCGCGTCTTCGGGATCGAGTTCTTCCAGCATTTCGTTCAAAGCCGAAAATTCGGCAAACAAAATCGTTGCTTGCCGGCGTTGTTCGGAAAATGATTTCGAGATCGCGTTCGTTACCTTCGGCGAATTCAAAAGCAGAGTTTTCTCGTCAAATGCCGCAACTTCGTCAGTGTTCACATCTGCTTTTTTTAATAATTCGGCGACTTCCGCAATCGTTTGAAATCTTTCATCGGGTGATTTTTTCAGACATTTGGCAACGATTTTCTGCAATTCGTGCGAAACTTCGAGCGGCGCAGGTTCGTTGTGAATTATTCGATAAAGCGCGTCAATGGTTGTATCGGCGGCAAACGGTTTTTTTCGAGAAAGCGTTTCATACAAAATGCAACCGAATGAAAAAATGTCGGAGCGTTGGTCAATTTCCGATTTGCCTTGCGCTTGTTCGGGCGACATATAGCCGAGCGTTCCCATGATCACGCCTTTGATTGATTGATGCTGTTGCGCCTGACTTAAAATGCCTTCGTTTTCGACTAATTTTGCAAGACCAAAATCCAATATTTTCGCGTAACCGTCGCGCGAAATCATTATATTTTCGGGCTTTAAATCGCGGTGAACAATTCCTGAAAGATGCGCTTTCGACAAACCTTCGGCAGTTTGCGCGAGATATTTCAAAAGCGTTTTCAAATCGGTTTTGCCGTGATAGATCGATTCGTGAAACGTTTCGCCGTCAACGAATTCCATCGCAATAAAATTCAGATTTTCGACTTCGCCGATGTCGTAAATCGTCAGAATATGCGGATGATTTAAAGCGGAAGCGGCGCGGGCTTCGTGGATAAATCTTTGCACGCGGTTTTCTTCGCTGACCATTTCCGCCGACAAGATTTTCAACGCGACTTTTCTCAGCAATTTCGCGTCCTGCGCCAAATAAACCGCGCCCATTCCGCCTTCGCCGAGCAAAGATAAGACTTTGTATTGATTGATTTGTTTGCCGATGAGATTTGATTCTTCGTGAAAGATTTCGGCGATAATTGATTTCGGCGAATTGTCCAAAAAACTGTCGGAAGTTTTCTCAAAACTGAGCAAAGATTCGACTTCGCGCCGCAAATCGCCATCTGCGCCGCAAGTTTTATCGAAAAACGATTCACGCTCACCAAGCGGAATTTGCAAAGCCGCGTGATAGATTTCTTCGATTTGATTTAGTCTTTCAATGTTCATTAAACCGATTCAACCGACTGGAGCGCAAGCATCCTCGCTTGCAAACGCCGCGTTTTTCAGCGGTGTAAAGCCTTTCATAAAATCAACTTGATTTCTGCCCGAACGCCATTTTCGCGCCACGCTCATTGCAAGCGGGGACGCTTGCGCTCCAGTCAGCTCCAATTAGTTATAACCTTCGATGTCGGTAAAATCTTCGTAAATCATTCCGCGTCTGTCTCTTTTCGCTTTCGTAACGGCTTCAAATCCGCCGTCTTCGTTGCGCGAGATTTTGTTTTGAGCGTATAAACCTTCGAGGACGAATTCGCAAGCCGACACAAGTTTTGCGTGATTTTCTCGTTCAAATTCGAGCGGCGTGAGCGTTGATTCAATCAAATCCGGCACAAATTCCAAGAGCATTACGCATTCTTCCGCCGAAGCTGTTTCGGACAATAATAATTTGTTGCCTTCATCAAACCAATTTATCGTCGGCGCAAAATCAATGCCCAAAAAGAAACCTTCAAACGTAACCCCGGCGGCGCGTTTGATTAAATCTTTTGCCAGCCGAGTCGCGCCGATTTGTTCGCCTTCGTATTCAAGTTCCATTTTTCCGGTCATAGAAGGCAACGCGGCGTAAATGTCCGAAATTCGCGGAACGATTTCCGGTTCATTTGTAATTAAAGCGCGTCTTTCAGCGTTTGAAATTGCTGATTCCAAAGCCGTTATCGGAAATCTCTGCGAAACGCCGCTTCGTTTGTCAATGCGCTGATCATCCCGCGCTTCAAAGGCGATTTGCTCAATTGTTTCGGCGATAAAATCAGGAACTTCAACCGAAAAACCTTCGCGGTTTATCCACGCTTCTTGTTTTGTAATTTCCGTTCCGAGAGAAATATGTTTCGGATAATGCGTCGCAATTTCCGCGCCGATTCTATCTTTGAGCGGCGTGATAATTTTCCCCCGCGCCGTGTAATCTTCGGGGTTTGCCGAGAAAACCAACATCACATCGAGCGGCAAACGAATCGGATAACCTTTTATCTGCACGTCGCCTTCCTGCATTATGTTGAAAAGTCCGACTTGAATTTTTCCCGCCAAATCCGGCAATTCGTTTATCGCAAAAATTCCGCGATTTGCTCTTGGCAACAATCCGAAATGAATTGTCAATTCATCGCTTAATAAATGTCCGCCTTTTGCCGCTTTTATCGGGTCAACATCACCGATAATGTCGGCAATCGTAACGTCCGGCGTAGCGAGTTTTTCGACAAAACGCGAATCACGTTTGACCCAATCAATCTTCGTTTCGTCGCCGTGAAGTTCAATCTGTGCGCGACCAAAAGCCGACAAAGGGGCAAACGGATTATCATTGATTTCCGAACCCGCAATAATCGGAATTTCTTCATCAAGAAGTTCGGTTAATTGTCTGATAATTCTACTTTTAGCCTGTCCGCGAGTTCCTAAAAAAATTAAATTATGTTTCGACAAAACTGCATTGATAAGTTGCGGAATAACCGATTCTTCATAACCCAAAATCCCTTGAAAAAGTCTTTCGCCGTTTCGTAGTTTTTTTATCAAATTCGTCCGCATTTCGTCTTTAACGGAACGAGTTTGATAACCGCTTTGTTTGAGTTCGCCTAATGTTACTGCTTTGTTCATAAATATATTCTAACGCAGTGAAAGGCAAGGCAAAAGCCGAATTAAATTTTTACTTTTTACTTTTGCCTTTTTACTTTTAAATCTTTTCGCCAACCAAATACATCACCGGCACTTCACTGATGACACGAACCGAATGATAAGTATTTGCAGGCATAAAATCGCGGTCGCCCGCTTCTAAAACAAACACGCCGACGCGCTCAATGGTTATCTCCAACGTGCCGGAAATTATCCAATGCGTCTGGTCTTCCGAGTGCTGATGTTTGGCGTAAATCTTTTCCGGTTGGTCACACCATTGATAAACACGATGACCTTGTTGCGTCAAAATAAGACGCATCATTGCTGACTGCGGTGGATAAAGTTCGCTCCATTTTTCGATTCGATAATTTGACATAATTTTTATATTTAACCGCGAAACACGCGAAAAACACTAAAATTTATTTAAATTTTTCGCACTTTTTCGCTTGTTTCGCGGTTGATAAAATTAACTTTTCGGCAATTCCGGCAAAGTATGTTTGCGTCCCGCGTTTTGTTTTTTCAGATAAACCATCAACGGCTCGAAATAGCGGAGCATCGCTTTGGCGTTCAAATCTTCGCCCGTTGCTTCCTTCAAAACAACGCGCCAATCGCGCGACGCGCCCGGCGACATAATTTTTCTGAGGAATTCGCCGACTTCTTGGTTGCCGTAATAATCGGTATTTCGCGGGTCTTGTTTCAAAATTTGACGCGAAATGTGATCGTGCAATTGAAACAGCAAAATATTGGAAAGCGCGTAATCATAATATTGCGCCGCGTCATCGTTGATGTGCGTTTTCGTGCAAGCATCGCAAAATTGCTCGCTTCGATTGCTCGGCGGAACGATTCCCTGATATTGTTTCACCAAATCCCACCAACGCTTGTTATATTGTGATTTCGGCAGATTTTTCTCATACAATTCATACTCGAATTGCGGCATCGTTCCGGCAGAAAACGGCGTGAAAACAACGTAATTCAAAGCCTCTTGAAGAAGTTTCTGCGTTTCATCAACCTTCGCATTTTTGTCCGCCAAACCGCGTCCGACGAGAAACGGTTTTTGTGTCGCCGCCAAGCCCATCATCGTGCCGATCGCTTCGTGATACGCCCGATTCGCACCTTCGCGCAAAAGTTTCGGCACGTCTTTGTTCGTGTAGCTGATGTAATAATAAATATGCCCAAGTTCGTGATTCGACGTTTCAAACCAATCCGCATCAGACTCGACCGACATCAGCGAACGCAAATCGTTTTCCAAATCCAAATGCCAAGCCGAAGCGTGATTATTTTTCTTAAATTTCGCATCTTTCGGCAAAGGATAAAGCGAAGATTTGTCCCAAAACGATTGCGGCAATTTCGGAAAACCTAAACTGACGTAAAAATCTTCGCCTTGTCGCACGATCCATTCCGGCGATTTATCCTTCAAAGCCGCGTCAATATCCAAACCTTCGACATTAACCATCGCCGTCCAATCTTGTCCCCAACGATTCGGCAACCAATCCGCCGGAAGCTGATTCGGCACAGGTTTATTATATTTTTTCGCCAATTCATATCGCGCCCAAGTGTGCAATTCCCGATAAAGCGGACGCAATTCGCGGTTGATTTTCAGCATCAGTGCGTTCATTTCTTCAGATGTCATTCCGTAATCGGAAACTTGATAACTGTAAAAAGATTTATATCCGAGCGGTTTCACCGTGCCGTTTCTAAGCATCTGCAAATTCGCCAAACCGTCTTTCAAACCAACGCCGACTTCCTTTGAAGATTCCCAAACTTTGCGTCTTTGCGCCAAATCATTCGACGAGCGCAAAATCTTATCAATATCGTTTGTCGTAAACGATATTCCGTC
The DNA here is from genome assembly GCA_937863115.1 of uncultured Acidobacteriota bacterium. Classification (GTDB taxonomy): domain Bacteria; phylum Acidobacteriota; class Blastocatellia; order Pyrinomonadales; family Pyrinomonadaceae; genus CALMEH01. The sequence goes on along the minus strand of CALMEH010000791.1, from coordinate 5,351 downwards.
GATCTTAAAATCAAATCCGAAAAGTTTCTCGGTCTGCAAAGTTTCGGCTTTCAAACGTTTATCAACCAATTCCTTCGCCGTCTCAGGACTTCCCGCCGCGATATACAAAATCGCCTTTAATTGCTTAACTTGAAGCTCGGTCAAAAGATTTTCCTGCTTCAAAAACCGCGTTGCCGCTTCGATATTTCCTTTACTTCCCGTAAAAGCCACCAATTTCTCATTCGCCGCCACGGTCGCTTTCGCATTCGTTTCGTCGCCGTCAACAATCATCGTATTCGACTGCCATTCAGCCAAAGCCGATTCATACCTCAACTTGCTCCAAGCCGCCGTATAATCATCAATAAACTTCTGCGCCTCACCGCCTACATTCGCCTGCCCAAACGCCGCCGGAACAAAATTAAAAACAATCACGACCGCCAAAATCAAAGCCGCCGATTTGCGTAAGATTTTCTCAAACATAAATTTTTCACCTCTGCAATCATTCTGCCACAAAAAACCTAAAAACTTTAAAGCAAAAAGTCCGAAGCCTTTCGACTTCGGACTCGTTTCAAAATTAATTTCTAAATATTCGGCGGATGCTCATCAGCTAAAATTAAAACCCTCCGCAAATTCATAACTCTTTGGCGATTGAGCCTTAAAACTTTTACGGTAACACGACCTTTAGCGGTTATGCCGATAATTTCCATAAAATCTTCGCTCCACATAAAATGCTCGTGCCAAACATCTTTTCGCGGATTGTAAAATACTGTAATTGTTTGGCTTTCCGTATCAAATGCTTCTGTTTTGGTAGATTTATATTTATTGCAACCCGAACAAGCAAAGGCAAGATTTTCTGAAACGGTTTCGCCACTTTTTGAAAGCGGATGAATATGTTCGACTTCAAAAGTTGAGTTTGAAAAATCTTCGGGTGATAAACAATATTCGCAAAAACCTTTAGCACGTTTTGAAACCTCTTCGCGCTGAGAATTGGTTGGACGCTTACTCATAGCTTTTCGGTTTTATGTTGAGTTCCTTCATTACTTCACGCAAGGTTTTGTTTCGGATTTTCGCAATCTCCATCAAACATTCTAACCGCTCGACATTCAAGCCTTCCAATTTATCAGTTAAATTCATCATCTGTTTGTGTTCTGCTTCTGAAATATTTTCCGCCCGAAATTTTCGCAATAGAACTTTATAAACAGCTTTTTCTTCGTCCGACAAATCGAACTTCGGAATTTTTGCCAATAAACTTTCTTCGCGTCTTTTCAACTTCCGAGCGTCCGAAACAAATTGCTCAAACTCATTTTTCGGCAAACTAACAACCACATTCAAAAGATTGGCTTTATTGATTTCGAGATTCTGAACTGACATATTTTGATTATAACGCGAGTCGAAAGGTTTTGCACAAAAGGTTTGGTAGAGCTATTTTGAAATTGTTAAAATGCCATAGCCATCGAATTCGACCAATGAAACGTCGCCGAAATCGAAAATTGGTTGAGTCCGCGTGTGAAAAAGCAATAAAAAGTCCGAAGCCTTTCGACTTCGGACTCAATCGCAAAATGTTTTTTTTGATTAACTTAACAGCAACGAATTTTCAAAATTTTGCGTTCTGATATTTTTCAAAACATTTTGTTCTTTTTTCTGAGCCGAAAATAAATCAAATTTCACCTGCAAATTCAACCAAAATTCAGCACTCATTCCGAAAAATTTAGCCAAACGTAAAGCAGTCGAAGGCGTAACGCCGCGCTTGCCCGAGATTATTTCATTAATTCTCTGATACGGAACTTGAATCGCATCGGCAAGTTCTTTTTGCGTCAAATTCATCGGAATCAAAAACTCTTCGCGCAGCATTTCGCCCGGATGTGTCGGTTGTCGGTTAGTCGGTATTCTCATATTTAACTCTTAATGATAATCAACAATTTCAACTTGGCTTGCATCGGTTTCATTCCAAACAAAACAGATGCGATATTGGTCGTTAATTCTGATGCTGTATTGCCCGATTCGGTCTGCCTTTAGTGCTTCGAGCCGATTTCCCGGCGGAACACGCAAATCATCAAGCGAAATCGAAGCCTCAATCTGGTCAAGTTTGCGAACCGCAATATTCCACAAATTTCGCGGCAAAAGCCTTCTCGCCTCAGAAGTATTTTTCCCGTTATAAATATCGTCAGTCGCTTGATTAGCAAACGTCAGTATCATCTAGAAACATAATAACACGGATGTCGTGTTATATCCAAAAACTTTTGGTAGCCGTCGAATCCGACCAATGGAAAGTTGCCGAAATCGAAAATTGGTTGCGTCCGCGTGTGAGAAAGCAATAAAAAAGTCCGAAGCCTTTCGACTTCGGACAATCCAAATTTACAAACCAAATTATTTACGCCTGTCGTCAACGTCTTTCGCAACACCTTTGAATGTTGTGCCGTTAGATTTGATGTTAGTAAATCTTCCCGTATTTGTATTGCGTTTAACCCAAGTATCAGTTTTCGGGTTGTGTGTTTGGATTTCTGACGCATAAACTTCATCAAGGTCTAAAATACTGTAATCAGAGCAATAAACTTTTTTAATTGGATTATCAAACAGTAAAAAAGCAGGCATATCTGGAGGGTCTATAAACTCTAAATTTATTCGTTCAAACACATATTTTTGTCTTATTTCCATCAACAATCTGCCTAAAACATTCTTACCTTGTAAAATATCTTTTCCAGCAGGAATTGCCCCCCAAATATTGTCTTTAGATGAATATTCAACGATAGGTTTGGTGTTAGTTTCACCTAACAACTTAGAAAAAGATGTTAAATTCTGGATGTATTTTACCCGCAAACACCATCTCATAACTTTGAATTTTACATTATCCCAATCTTGTCTTGTGCAATCTAAATATTTTCGACTTATCGCTTTAGCTTCCATTGGGTTAGTTTTTGAGATGATTTTTTCTTGAATAGCTGGAAACAATGGAAATCTGCAAGCCTGATATAATATTTCAGTATTTGCTATATTTATCTCATTCACAAACAAAGAAAAACCTGATGACATATTTGATAAGCCTCCAAATTTTTCTGTAGTTTTTCTAAATGTTATAACTTCATCCAATTTATAAGTTCTTTCGCTTATATTCATAATTTTATCTGCCTCTGTTCACAACCGGAAATAACGGTATCCAATTATGTCCTGGAACTTCCCACCAAAATACTAAAGGACTGTTATTTGGAATATTTCGCCATGTAAAAAAATGTGTTCCTAATCCAAAAGTCTTATAAGTGGGATTTATTAATCCTAATGGTCTTATGTTAGGTGTCACGTCATTTTGAATCATTTCAATAAGAGAAATTCCTTTCTGTAAAATTAAATTCTCATAAACAATTCGGTTTTCAGAAGTGGTAAAAAATCTTTCAATTGCAGGGTTATGCGATTTTCTATAGGCATAATCCTCATACTTAGATGCTGTCAGATTTGCTAAATATGCTTTTATATTGGGAGGTTGCTCTTCTATTGGAAATGCTATATTTAGCGATTGATTATTCCATTTAGCATGATTTTCAACTTTATAATCACAAAGCCAAAAAATCTTAGAATCAATTTTATCTTCGAACTCTTTTTTCAACCGAAATCTTTGAAAGGAATGTCCCCATGTGTGAAGACAAAATAAATTTATAGACAATTTATAATGGTCTCTCAGCAAATGATCTGCATTTCTAATGCCATCGGAGTCTATAATGCTTAGCCAAGCAACTAAATCTCTACCGATAGTGCTTCCTGTTGCTAAAACATCGTCAAAATATACAAAATTTATTTTAGGATATTTTCTGTATTTTTCAAGCGATTCACCGTATTCAGCGGTCAATATTTCATCTAATAATATCAAAATAGCCTTTTGGCTTTTGTGTTGCGGTTGTAGATCTAGAAACTCAGTATCAGCAAGAAAACGAGTTATACTTTTATATCTAAAAATTTGCATCAACTTTTTGACTTGAGAAAAAATTGAAGTTTTGGCTTTAGCCTTAGAAAAATAAACCTGAGGAATAATATGATTAACTTCGCGCAATACAAATTCAGCATTTTCGCCAAATTGGTTTGCCCAAGTAATTATTCTTTCTGGTGTTTGCTCAAATCCGTCATTATTTCGATAGTCTTTGATTACTTCAAATAAGTTGTTCGCAATTTCTAACATCTTTGTTACTAATCTTTAGTTTTACCACAAAAACAAAAAAAGTCCGAAGCCTCTCGACCTCGGACTTTCCATTTTTCCCTTTTTACTTTTCGTTAATTAAGTATAAGTATTTGCTTCGATCAACTTGTCAGCGATGCGTTGGCGTGCGGCGATGGTGTTGATTGGGGAATTATTTTTTGTAAATCTTTTCAAAGCTACCAATAACATTTTCGCTTCGTCGCCTTCGAGCATTCCGGCGATGGTGTTTTTGGCTTTGGCTTCGATGCGTTGGATTGCGTCGTTGCAATAAACTTGCGCCATGGCGATTTGATTTTCGGCGTTGCCTTTTTCGGCGAGTTTTTTGGCGCGTAAAATGGCGGTTTCCATTTGGTATGCGTCCATAATGATGTCGGCGCAGTTGCACAAGATTTCTTGTTGCTCCGAAAGCGTCATCATATATTTTTGCGCCGCCGTGCCGAGAACCATCAGCGCGACTTTTTTGGCGTTTTGGGCGAGCTTGGTTTCCATTGCGAGCAATGAATCGTCGTCGTCAAACGACATTTGCGGATTCATAATTTCGTCCTGCAAAGCCTTTGCCGCCGGAATAATTCCGAGTTCGCCTTTCATTGCGCGTTTCATCAATTGCCCCGGAATCAACATTCGATTGATTTCGTTCGTGCCTTCAAAAATGCGGTTGATTCGCGCATCGCGGTAAGCCTTTTCCGCCGGATAATCTGCCGAATAACCCGCGCCGCCGAAGATTTGAACCATTTCGTCAACGACATAATCGAGTGCTTCCGAGCAAGCGACTTTGTTGATCGAACTTTCGACCGCGTATTCTTCGATTGAGCGCAATTTTTTCTCTTTGTCGCCGCCGTCTTCGCCGATGAGCGCGTCAATCATTCCGACCGTGCGGTAGGTGATTGATTCGGCAACCCAAACGCGAATTGCCATTTCCGCGAGTTTGTGTTTCATCGCGCCGAAGCTGGAAATCGGTTTGTTAAATTGATGGCGTTCGTTGGCGTATCGAATCGCTTCGTGAAGCGCGAGTTTTGCGCCGCCCGTAACCGATGCGCCGAGTTTGAAGCGTCCGACGTTCAAAATATTAAAAGCAATCTTCGCGCCGTCGCCGACTTCGCCGATTAAATTTGTAACCGGAATGCGGCAATCCGACAAAATCAAAGGCGTAGTCGAAGAAGATTTGATGCCCATTTTGTGTTCTTCATTT
>CALMEH010000790.1 GCA_937863115.1 uncultured Acidobacteriota bacterium | reverse complement strand
GACGGATCAAAAACTGAAAAGAATTTTGTTGCCGGATTTCGGCGGAACTGAACTTTTGGGCGGAGCTTTTTCAAAATCAAGCGGTTTTATCAAGAAAAAATCGTTTCTTTCGTTTCGCCCGCGTCGCGGAAGGTAAATCTTCTGAAAAATAAGGGCAGAGATTCTGCCCGCCAACAATTGAGGAGAATCAAAATGGAAAAACATACATACAACGTCGGTGATAATGTCGAGAAACTTTGCCCTGAATGCAACGAACAGCTTGCTCATATTGTCAAATCGCTGACCAAAACGGGAACGGTTTCAAGGGTTAAATGTTCGAGATGCGGTTTGCTCGGTGCGTTTAAAGCGTCTGCCAAATTAACGAAAGTTCAAAATTTGGCGAACAAAACCGGCGAACCGTATAGTCAGGCGCGAACCTATCGAACCGGACAAATTATGGCGCATCCAACTTTTGGAACAGGCGAAGTAATGACGGTTTTTGATACCAAAACGATTGACGTTTTGTTTATGGATCGCGTCCGCCGCCTTGTTCATTCACGCATTCAGCTTTAGTAAAACAATATAAATTGAAACCGAAAAGCGGTAGTAAATTGGTGAGCTTTGCCAATTTACTACCGCTTTTTGTTTCGATTCGTTCGATTACTTATTTTTTCACGAACAATTATCTTCATTCAAAATGAATGATGGAATCGGTCATTTTGACTCAATAACAATAAAAACTTAATCACTTTATCCGACAACTTGCAAACCAAAACCCCAGCCTTTACAACGGTTTGCAACTCTTATTAAATTTGGCACGACACTTGCTAATCGGGTTAGCGGCAAGGTGTTTTCTTTATATTTAAATTGCCGCTCTATTTTTTAATTTAAGGAACAAAACTAATAAAAATGTTTGATCAACGAAAATTTACAAAAACTTCGCGTTTTATAGCTTATATGCTCGTGTTGGCGATTCTTTCAATGAATATCGTCGGGATCGGCGCATCCAATAAGAACGAAACAAATTCAACTGCTTCGCCGACGCTGAATGCTTTTGCTACCGATTTGACGCAATTCGCGCAAGACGGTCGGCTGCGGGTGAATGAAAACTTCAACTCCGAAGTCAATGCGCTTATCAAAGTTCTCGCCAGCGGCACACAAATTCAGCCTGTCGTTATTGACGACAACGGCGAAAATCAGAGTGCGGTTGCCGAGCTTTTGGCGTATCGCATTGCCAAAGGCGATGTTCCGGCAACGCTTAAAGGCAAATCTTTATTGCGCCTTGAAACAATTTCGATGTTTTCGGAAAAACGCACACAGGAAGAAATTTCACAGATTTCGGAGAGAATCTTTAATGAACTTGCGGCATCGAACAGTGAAACGATTCTGTTTATCAATGAATTGACCGCGTTTGTCGGAAACTCGCGCATTAACGATGCTTTGACGAAAGCCTTGCAAAACGGCAAAGTCAAAATCATCGGCGGAAGCACGACAAAAATATTCGCGGACAACATTGAGCCGCAAGCGGAAATTGCCGCTTTCTTTGAAAAAATCAATATCGAATCTTTACAAACAACGACACAGGCAACCGCTCAATCGAAACCGGAAGAACGTCGTTTTCGAGGCGACAATGTTTCGGCGGATTTGCGCGAAATGATGAAAACCGAAAGCGGCGAAAAACGGCTTGATGTCATTTTGCAAGCGAAAAACGCAGACAATCCCGTTTTGCGTGAAATAATGGCGAACAACGGCGTGAATTTAAATGATCGTATCGGCAAAACCGATACGATTGTCGTCAATCTGCCTCTGAGCGCAGTTAATGCTTTGGCAAACAGCGGTTTGGTCAATTATATGTCGCCTGACCGTGAGATGAAATCGCTCGGACATATCGAAACCACGACCGGAACTTCGCTGATGCGTTCGCAACCTTCGGGCTTTGGTCGTTCATCTGCTTACACGCTCGACGGCGCGGGCGTTGGTATTGCCGTCATTGATTCGGGAATTTATGCCGACCAAAAATCCTTTATGGATGGCACCTCGGCTTCGCGTGTTGTTTATAGCCAAACTTTTGTTCCGGACGGTGTAACGACTGAAGACAATTACGGACACGGAACGCACGTTGCCAGCATCTTGGCGGGTAGTGCTTCGCGTGAAGCAGGCGCATATCGCGGCATCGCACCGAAGGCAAATATTATCAATCTGAAAGTTCTCAATAGTTTCGGGTTAGGCACGACTTCTTCATTGCTGAATGCTTTGGATTGGGTAAGCACCAACCACACGACTTACAATATTCGCGTTGTTAATATCAGTCTCGGAACTCCGGCGATTGATTCTTATTGGAACGACCCGATTTGTTGGGCGGTTCAACAATTAAATGCTAACGGAATTTTAGTCGTTGCGGCGGCTGGAAATAACGGTAAAAACTTTCTGACCGGGCAGAAAATTTATGGGCAGGTTCATTCGCCCGGCAACGATCCGTCGGTTTTGACCGTCGGCGCAAGCAATTCGATGGGAACTGATACGCGAAGTGATGACACAATGACCACCTACAGTTCGCACGGTCCGACACGCTCTTATTACACCAGCGGCGGCGTAAAATATTACGATAATGTCATTAAACCCGACATCGTTGCTCCGGGAAATCGAATAGTTGCGGCAAAAGCTAAATCAAACAGCACTTTAATTACGGTTTTCCCGTCTCTAACCAATGCAACGCTGAATATTGCGGGCGATGATAACGATATGATGTATCTTTCGGGAACATCAATGTCAACACCGATGGCTTCTGGGGCGGCGGCTCTGTTGTTCCAAATGAATCCGAAGATGACTCCGACAACTGTCAAAATGCTTCTCGAATATTCGGCTCAACCTTTGAATGGTTACAATATGCTCGAACAAGGCGCAGGGCAACTGAACATCGAAGGCGCAGTCAAAATTGCCCGCACCTATAAATTCAATGCGGATTTCAACAGCTATACGAAAGGCACTTCCCTTCTGCAGTCGGGACAAACTATGCCGACTGCCTCAAGCACCGTCGGCGGCACAACATTTACTTGGTCGCAAGGCATTTTGGCAAATCACGTTTATCTGAAAGGTGTAAATTTAGCGACCAAATATCAAGATGTTTACGATAATTATTGGTGGTTTGAAGACGGCATAAGTTATGCCGCAAACGGAACACCTTCACTAAGTTCTCTTTACGGCGCAGGCATTTCAATAAACCAAAATGTTTTGACCAGCAACGGCACCGCGATGGGCGGCGGCAGTATCTTCTGCGCTTCGGGTGTGCTTATCAGCGATGGCGTTTTGGTTAGCGATGGCGTTTTGTTTGGCGATGGCGTTCTTATCAGCGATGGCGTTTTGGTGGCAGATGGCGT
>CALMEH010000789.1 GCA_937863115.1 uncultured Acidobacteriota bacterium | reverse complement strand
GGAACACGCACGTTTGCAATGCTTTATTCAAATGTCAGCAAAACGGTTAACGCGACAAACGGCACGAGATTAACGGGCGGATTTTATAATATGGTTGGCGCAGAACGAGATTTCGGCACAAAACGCGGCGCGATTCTCGGCATTGAACAACCGATAAAAGGACGTTTGAGCTTTCTCGCCGATTGGTATTCAGGCAATAACCGTTTGGGCTATTCCGCCGCCGGATTAAATTACGCCTTCAAGAAAAATCAATTCGTCCTCGTCGGCTACAATTTCGGCAATTTCGGCGCGGGAAACAATTCTTTTTCAGCTTTTTACGGCGTTACATTTTAAATAAAAGAAGAGGCTGAAAAAAAATCAGCATCTTCTTTCGCTCTAAATTTCAAGCGATTTATTCTAAGTTACCACAAGGCACATTATTGATGCCAGGCGTATTTGAAAACGCTTGAGAGCAACATTGTTGCTTTTTGAGTTCGATCTGAGCATCCGAGCCGCTTCCGGTAATTGTGAATACGCAGGTTAAACGGCATACTGCGGCACAAGACACTGAAACATTTGCAAATGTGGTTGACACAAACGCTAAGGCAAAAATCATCGAAAACAATGAAGCGAAAAAGATGGATTTAAATCTATTTTTCATTTTGTTTCACCTCCTTTTTCTCGATTAAACCATTTGGTTCCGTCGGAAAATTCTACAAATGCTCTAACTTTAAGGCGATTTTTGTCGGAAAACGCAAGCCAGAAATTTGAATTTTTCATCGGGTTTTTATTGATTGTAGTGATGTTACCGCTTTCATCCACAGATGTATTTTGTTCAAGTTTTACAAAGCCGGCGCGGGAAATATTAAAAGCCTCGCCGGGGTTAATGTTTTGCCCTTTTATATAAATACCTTTACCAACTTCAGCGGTTTTATCATCAATAATCAATGTTACGCCGGTAATGATTTTATCGGATACGTTGACCATTTTTACCTCAGGAACGGAAATGATTTTTTGAAGATCAGATTTTTCCGAAGTTAGTTTTTCGTAATCAGTCAATGAAATTTCTTTGACTTTCGCTTCAAGAATTTTCATCGGCGCATCTTCGTCTTGTTCGATGGTTAAAGAAAAATCAGGTGATTTCTCGATTTGTTCCGTTAGATCATCTTTTGGAGTGATGACGGGAACATTTGTTTTTAAAGTTTGGGCTACGGCAACTCCTACCAATAAAAGTAGAAGAAGTGTTATAATCGTGGTTGTTACACGAAATTTGGTTGAATTGAAATTGTTTTTGAACCAAGTGTTCATAATAGACTCTCCTTAATAATTTAAATTTAAGGCTCTTGGGAATTATTGATATTTTCCTGATTGAGACTTGCCTAAAATCGCTTGTATTTTTATTATCGTTACAAGCGGTAGGAGATTAGTGCAAACCCAATCAAATGGTAAAATCAAAAGAGTCACGAGCATAGTAAAAAAAAAATCTTGGCTTTGTCAATTAAAAAAAATGTAAAAATAATATGCAAACACAAAGAAGTTTAGACGAATTTAGAAACGAACCTTTTACGGATTATTCGGTTGCGGAAAATGCCGAAGCGATGCGGGCAGCAATTGAACAAGTGCGGAGCGAACTTGGGCGCGAATATCCGTTGATAATTAACGGCGAAAAAATTACGACCGAAAGCAAGTTTGAAAGTATCAATCCGGCGGAAAAAGCGCAAATTGTCGGCGTATTTTCGGATGCCGATTCTGATGCGGAAAATCTGACGGTAAAAGCTATCGAAGCGGCAACGAATGCGTTTGAAATTTGGAAACAAGTTTTGCCTGCGGAACGCGCCGAATATCTTTTCAAAGCGGCGGATATTATTCGCGCACGAAAACATTATTTTTCGGCTTGGATGTGTTTTGAAACCGGAAAAAATTGGGCGGAAGCCGATGGCGACACGGCGGAAGCGATTGATTTTCTCGAATTTTACGGACGCGAAATGCTCAATGGGCGGGACATCAGGAAATTACGCCTTCGCCGTATCAGGAAAATAATTCGTTTGAATATATTCCGCTCGGCGTTGGCGCGATTATTCCGCCTTGGAATTTTCCGCTTGCAATTATGGCGGGAATGACGATGGCGGCGGTTGTTTGCGGCAACACGACAGTTTTGAAACCTTCGCCGGACGCGCCGACAATTGCTTATAAATTTATGGAAGTTCTCGAAGAAATCGGACTTCCGGCGGGCGTTGTTAATTTCGTAGTCGGTTCGGGCGCGGCAGTCGGTGAACAAATGGTGCAAAGTCCGTTTGTGCGTTTTATTTCGTTCACAGGCTCGAAAAAAGTCGGTTTGCACATTTACGAAGAAGCCGCGAAAACACGCGAAGGTCAAAAATGGATGAAGCGCGTCGTTGCCGAAATGGGCGGAAAAGACGCGACAATCGTTTGCGCCGATGCTGATTTGGAATCAGCGGCACAAGGCGTTGTGCAAGCCGCGTTCGGTTTTCAAGGTCAAAAATGTTCGGCGTGTTCGCGCCTGATTGTTGACGAAAGCGTTCACGATGAACTGATGGAAAAAATCGTTGCGCTGACAAAAGAAATCAAAATCGGGCTTCCGACCGACGGTGAAACGCAAATGACGGCGGTAATCAACGAAAAATCCTTCAATAACGCAACTTCGATGATAAACAAAGGAATCGAAGAAGGCGGAAAAGTTATTGTCGGCGGAAACGGCGATAATTCCAACGGTTTTTATATCGAACCGACGATTATTGATGACGTAAAAGCCGGTTCGACCATCGAACAACAAG
>CALMEH010000788.1 GCA_937863115.1 uncultured Acidobacteriota bacterium | reverse complement strand
GTCTCCGCCCGTGATTTTTGCGGGTTCGTTTTTTTCAGACGACGAAAAAAAAAAAAATCCGCCGATAAAGCTGAAAACTATTGCCAAAATTGAAAGCCCTAATGCCTTGCTGTTCATTATATTTATTTTAGTTTGAAAAATTCAAAAAGTAAAAAAAGGTAAAAAATTTGATTTGAGAATATCAAACTTTTTACCTTTTCACTTTTAAACTTTTTCACTTTTATTCCGTTTTGCTTTCTTCATATTGCAAATCTTCAACTCTTCGGCGAGGAAACGGATCGGTGGAACGTCGTCGCGGAATAGTATTTCCGCCACGTCGGTCAACGCTTCCAGCGGGAAGACCTTTGCCGTGAACAGCTTCGACCAAAATTCTTGTAATCTCCTGTGAAAGCGTGCGGTGATCAGCCATTGCGCGGCGGCGAAGCGATTCTTTCAACTCTTCAGGCACATATGCGCCGATAAAAACTCCTTTTCTATTTGCCATAATTAAAATTAGAAACTCCTTTGAATAAAAATTAAATAAAAAACCTTGCAGAAAAAGCTAAATCTATAAGCCGAATTTTGTTACCGTAAAATTTACGGTTGGCAATCATTCATCTAGGCGTTTTGTTGCCAAAACGCTCAAGCGACCTACCCGAAAACGCCATTTCACCTTTCGGCAAAACTTTGAGCGGGACAACTCAAAAATCGTTTTCCTATTTGGTCTTGCACCACGAGGAGTTTACCCAGCCGCGCCTGTTACCAAACGCGCTGACGCGCTCTTACCGCGTCGTTTCACCCATCACCTTTTACGGCTGGTTTATTTTCTGTTGCACTTGTCGTCGCCGGATTTTAAAATCCAACGCCCGGATGTTATCCGGCTCGCTGCCCTTCGGTGTTCGGACTTTCCTCTTATTTTATAAAGCGATTACCCGATTTAACCTCTTATTTGCAAGGCTTAAGAAGTTTAACAAAAATTGTTGAACAATGCCAACAAACATTATCTTTTAATAGTCGTAAAAACACTCAGTTTAGAAAGTGAAATTGATTATGTATCAATTTTCCCATTCTTTTACGATCGTATTTATGCCTTTTTTAATTTTCGATTTCAATCGTATCACCAGCTTGCAAAATCGGATCAGGAGTTTTACCTTCTTTAATGTCTTTCAAATTAAACTCAATTGCCGAAAGCAAGCCTTGCTCGTTTTTGCGCCTCACAATGACTTTTTTCGCAGTTTGTTTTCGCAATCCGCCCGAAGCTAAAATCGCTTGTGTCAGTGTCATTCCACTCGTAAAATTTCTTTGCCCTCCAAGGGTTACGCCGGCGATGTAAAAAAACAATTGGGTGCCAGAAACCGCTTCCGAGTTTCCTGCGCCGTAGGTAAATTCAATTATATCGCCCGGAAAGACCAAAACATTTTCATATTTCGGGTCTTTTAAATCGAATTTTTCGGTGGTTGAATCGGCTCGTTTGATGATTACAATTTGCGCTTTAGATTGAACGACTGCTTCGGCTCGGACAACATACAAAGGAATTGCCTCATGTTTTAAGAATTGTTGCCCTGATTTTTCAACCAAACCCAATACGGTAATCGAATGACTTGCGTATTCACGCAATTTCACCGAAACTTGTGGATTTTCATAAAGTTTGATTTTGTTTTTCAAAATGTCTTCGATTTCTTCAACCGTCATACCCGAAACATTTATCATTTCGCCGGCAAGCGGATAATCAATCGTTCCGTCGTTCAAAACAGTAAAATAATTTGCGGTGTTTGTAGGAGCATTTTGCAAACTAACAAACAAAACGTCGCCAATTCCAACTTTATAAATTTCGGTTGGCGCAACCGAAACGGTCGAGGCACGTTTGACAACTTCCAAAGTTTTATTTGCTATCGAACGGCTTTCGGTTTGATTTTCGGTTTGATTTTCAGAAACTTTGGTTACAACTGTCGAATTCGTTTCATTTGTCGTTTGATTTTCCGTTTTTTGATTGTCTGCGGAATCTTTTTTAGGTTTGGTTTTCGGATTTCTCGACTGTCCGAAATTTACTTTCGACGTTTGTGTTTCTTGGGCGCGAACTTGCCCGGCGGTCAAACAAACCGCAAACAGCATTAATACAAAAAATTTTATCAGCCAATTACCGCGCATAATTTTTCACGCAAAATATTTAATTTCAAATCTTGCCCAAAACTTAAATTGGTTTGATTAGAAACTAAAGATATACCAAATTTCCAATTTCATCAAGCGTTAGTTAAATCAAGGGAAACATTCCCGCAATCTAACTAAAGGCGTATTAGATGCTGAATTTTAGTTTTTTTTAATTTATTTTTAATGTTTTCTAAGTTAACGAATTCTAAACAAACGGTTTAACTCGTCGGAAAACAAATGCGCCCAATTTGCTGTAAAAAATTTATTAACAGTATCTTCAACTTCATCGGCTGTCGCGCAAAGCGAAATTTGTTTTACAACTTCACGCGCTTCTTCGGCGGCAACGCCGCAAATAACATTTTTTACCCGCGAAATAGAATTAAAATTCATACTCAATTCACGCGCTCCCAGTCCAATCAAAATCGGCACATAACGGCCCCCCAAGACAAACAAAAATAGGAAAAAAAACCGTTGAACCCGCCATTTCGCCGCAAATTGTTACAGGAATATTTTTTAATTCTCCGGCTTGCAAAACCATTTTCACTGCGCGAATAACTGCCGGATGAAGTGTTCTGAACCAATCGGCAACCAATTCGTTATCGCGGTCAACTGCCAATAAATACTGCACCAAATCGTTAGTTCCAAGACACAAAAAATCAACTTCATCGGCAATTTCATTGACAACAAAAACGCTTGATGGAACTTCAATCATGGCACCGAGTCGCGGATTTCCGGCATTTATATTTTTACGCCGTAATAATTCGTGTTCACGTTCGATTATTTTTTTGGCAAAACGTATTTCCGAAACATCAGAAATCATCGGCAAAATAATGTCAATTTTATTTTCAAACGAGGCTTGCAAAAGCGCACGGATTTGCGTCCGAAATTCTTTGCGGCGTTTGAAACTTAAACGAATTGCCCGAAGTCCTAAGGCTGGATTTGTTTCTTTTTCCTCAGCGTCTTCGACAATTTGTTCAATACTTAAATCAAAAGTGCGAATTTTCACACCGTCTTCACCGACAAGTGCGGCAATTCTTCGGTAAGCAATGATTTGTTCGTTTTCAGACGGAAAACCTTTGAATTGGTTGAACAAAAATTCAGAACGATAAAGACCGATTCCCTGCGCCCCTTGTTTTTTTGCTTTTGTATAGCCCTGTGGCAAATCGGAATTTGTGCGAATTATGATTTCTGCACCGTCAAGCGTTTTCGCTTTGCCATTTGGCGTAGCGTTTTTTTCGTTTTTGTTATCTTTAATATTCAATGAGAAAGATTCAAATTCATTGAGAGTTTTTTTTGTCGGATGAACGATTAATTGACCTTTAAAACCATCAACGATAACTTTTTCGCCTGTTTGAACACGGCGTAAAATCCCTTTAAGTCCTGTAATTGCTGGCAAATTCAGCTCACGGGCGAGAATAAAAGTGTGCGAAGTCCAACCGCCGCTTTCGGTAATAATGGCTTTCGGATTTGTTTGTGCAATTTCAATTAAAGTTGAAGGTTTGACTACTTTGGCAACGATAATTGAATTTTTTTTCAGATGAATATTTGCTCTTTTCCCCCCGCCGAGGGCAGTCAAAATTCTATCGGCAACATCTTCCAAATCAATATATTTTTCACGCAAATTTTCATCCGAAATGGTTTTATATTGGGCAATGTAATTATCAGTTACCGTTTTGACAGCCCATTCGGCATTGATCTTTTGACCTTTGATATTTTCCTCTATTCGCCGTAAAAGCGATTTATCTTCGAGAATCAAAAGGTGTGCCTCGAAAATATTGGCTTTTTCTCCCCCGAGAAGTTCGTTTTTTTGAAGATTGGTCGTTTTTAGATGCCGTTTTGCAAGGCGAATTCCGGCGTGAAACCGCCTCAATTCGCGTTCGATTTGCGAATCTTTCAATGAAACTCGATAAAATTGACGTTTGCGTCCGTGTAAGCAGACGATTTTTCCAATCGCAATTCCGCGCGAAACAGCCCGCGCTTTAAGTTTTATTTCGGAAGTTTTATTATTGTGGGAATTATTAATTGTTTCTTCTAAAACAATCATTTTTTTTATTTTAAAGTCTGTAAATAAAATTTATTTACGAATTACATCTTACAAATTACAATATTAAATATCATATTTTTATTAGTGTTAATATTTTAACAAATTGCAAAAGGGGAATTCTGCAATTTGTAATTTGTAATTTATATAAAAAAATAACATTTGCCGTTTTTTTTAACCGCCCGATGGAAAATGGGGTTTCAGAAGCGCGGCAAGTGCAGCAATATTTCTGGTTTGAATCAAAATCTCGCCCGGACCTTGAAATTCCGCAACCAAACCTTCTCCTGACATCATACTTCTGAAAATTCCGCCTTTCGCGGCTTTTCGCAAATTATACTGCATCTGTCCTTCCCACGCGACAAGATGACCTGTATCAACAACATAACCTTCGCCGGGACGAAGAGTTTTTCGATGAATTGCCCCGAAAGATGAAACCAGCAAAAGTCCCGCGCCCGAAACTTGCAAAACAAACAAACCTTCACCGCCGAAAAACGATTTTGCACCGCCGAATTTCGTATCAACTTGCAAGGAGGTATCCCCCGCGAGATACGAACTCGATTGAACCATAAATGTTTGATTTTGCATTTCGATTCCGGCAATGTCGCCCGGCGCACCTGATGCCAGTTGCCGCGGCAGCGGCCGACGCGAGCCAGTCGCATCGCGCCAGCCTCGGCGTTGATTTGCTGTTCGGCTTGAAGTTGAACGACAGCCAACGCAAATGCACCTTGATGTTCAATCGCCCAAGTATAGCCGCGTCCTTGTCCGCGCCCGTCGCGGTCAACGCGAAATGCGCCGCCGGTTGTGGCGGATTGTTGCGGTTGCGCCTGTGGTTGTTGAAATTGTTGCGCTTGCGGCGGTTTGTGGCGGGGGACCCGGTGGTTCGCAAAAACCCCAAGTCCCCAACAAATCCGGCCCCCCCCGCACATTTCCCTACAATTTTGAC
>CALMEH010000787.1 GCA_937863115.1 uncultured Acidobacteriota bacterium | reverse complement strand
CGCAAGTCAGAACGCCGGAAATTCCGGTGGGCGGCGACCGTTTGATTTGGTCGCCGGAAATAGATTTATCCTCGATTGTCGGTTTGTTTATGAGAGTCGGAGTCGTATCTTTCAAAATCGAAGGCAGAACGCGCGGAACGGCATATATTGAACAAAGCACACGAAAATTTCGAGAAGCGATTGATAACGCCCTTGCCGAAGAAGTTTGTTTAGACGATGAGTTGAGTAAATATTTTTATCTGGCGCACCACGCCGAACTTCGTTCAAGAATTTAATATGATTAAGCCTTCTGTTTACGTTACCGCCCAACGATTGTCGCGTGAAATGATTAAAGAACTCCAAGGATACGCGACAGGTATTTTTTTCGGCGATCTGTTTTGTCAAAAGCGGATGTTTGAAAATGAATGGTTTGACGTTGCGGAATTGATGAGTTTTTCAAAAGATTTGGGATTTAAGACTATTTTTCAAACGCCCGCTTATAATACGACGCGAACGATGGAAGAAACGGTCAGTCTCATTCGCAAACTTTCAGAAAGTTCGATTTTGGACGTTGTTTCTTTGCACGATGTCGGAGTTATGGAAGAGTTGCACGAATTTCCGAATGTCGAATTATGGTGGGACAAATTTTCGTTTAACCGCGACATCGTTCCTAATTCGTCTTTGATTGAATTTCTAAAATCGCACGGCATTTCAAATGTCGAATTAACACGCCCATTTCAAGCGGATGAAATTATTAATCAAGGATGCGGCACGCTTTTATACATCTACGGTCCTGATGTCGCCAGCTTCGGACGTATTTGCTATACCGAATATTTTCTCGAAGAACCTTGTGAAAGAAAAATTTTGTGCAAAAACAACAAACCGTTTATCGCTTCGATTGACAAAGTGCCGCTGCAATATGTTGCCGACGGATATATGCTTTTGGACAAATCTGCACCGATTCACCAAATATCTAAAATAAATTCCGATTTGCTGAATAAACTCGACGGATTTACGGTTTATATTCGTGATTCGAGCGAAATTTCCGCGTTTGATGCGCTGTTGAAATCACTTTTCGGGTCGAAATAATTTATAAAAATGGAAAAGCCGCGAGCGATATTAAAAATTCTGCATACGATAAACAAGCGCAACTTGCGCGAGTCTGCCGCAGATTTTCGGTCGGTTGTTCTGCAACCGCTGACAGCACCGAATCTTCCGCGTCATTTGCAGATTGAAATTATCACTCGTTGTAATTTGGAATGTGTGATGTGTCCGCGAACTGTCGCCTTGGAAAACGCATCAACCGCCGCCCAAAAAAAAGTTTGGCAACGACAGATGAGTATCGAGAATTTCAGGCATATTATTGAAGAAATTCCTAAAATACAAACTTTGTCGCTTCACGGAATCGGCGAACCGTTAATGCACCCGCATCTTTTCGAGATGATCGAAATTGCCGCTTCGGTGAAAATTGATGTGAGATTTACAACCAATGCAACTTTGTTAAATTCTTCAAAGTCCGAAGATTTGCTGAAAACGGGAATTTCCCGCGTCATATTTTCGCTTGATGGGGCAACAATGGAAACCTACGAAAAAATCCGAATCGG
>CALMEH010000786.1 GCA_937863115.1 uncultured Acidobacteriota bacterium | reverse complement strand
GGCAGGCAGAAGACGGCATACTATATTTGAATTACAGCCCGAAAGTAAAGGAAATGTGGGAAAAAGAACAAGAACAGCGCATCAAAGACGGCGAGAAGAATTGGAAGGAATTTCAATCGAAAACGCCGCAACATAAAGGCTGAAAAGTGAAAAAGTAGAAATGTAGAAAAGACGGAGAAAATTTGCCGTCTTTTTTGTTTGGAAATTGGAATAAGAAAAAGTTTCGAGGGAATTTAGAAATTGTATGAACGCAGAAGAAAAACGACTGAAAGACGCGAAAAATAACTGGAAAAATTGGGGACCGTATTTGTCCGAAAGAGCTTGGGGAACGGTGCGCGAAGATTATTCGCCTTACGGTTCAGCGTGGGATTTTTTCCCGCACGACCACGCCCGTTCACGCGCTTATCGTTGGAACGAAGACGGCATTGCCGGAATTTGTGATGCGATGCAAACGATTTGTTTTTCGGTCGCCTTTTGGAACGGCAAAGACGCGATTTTGAAGGAACGGATTTTCGGTCTTACGGGAAGCGAAGGAAATCACGGCGAAGACGTGAAGGAATATTATTTCTACGTTGATTCAACGCCGACGCATTCCTTTTTGAAATATCTCTACAAATATCCAAACACGGAATTTCCGTATGAAAGATTGCTTGAAGCCAACCGAAACGCTGGAAAATCGGGCGGCGAATTTGAACTGCTTGATACGGGAATTTTTGATGAGAACAAATATTTCGATTGTTTTGTCGAATACGCCAAAGCGGACGCGGAAGATATTTTAATCAAAATTACGGTTGCGAATCGCGGTGTGGAAACGGCTAAAATTAATGTATTGCCGACGATTTGGGCGCGAAATACTTGGTCTTGGGACGGCACGGAACCGGATTTCAAATTTCAAATTTCAGATTCCGACACGATTGAAGGTGGCAATTATCAGCTAATCTGCGAAAACGCCGATGAGTTGCTTTTCTGCGAAAATAATACCAACAAACAACGACTTTTCGGCGCGGAAAATGAATCTGAATTTGTTAAAGACGGCATCAACAATTACATCGTGAACGGCAACAAAACGGCTGTAAATCCGGCGAAACAAGGCACGAAAGCATCGGCAAATTATCTTTTGGAACTTGCGGGAGGCGAAGAAAAAACGATTCGTTTGCGTCTCAAGTCAGAACCGCCTGTGGTAGCGGGCGGGTTAATGTCCGGCACAAAATTAACCAAAGCGGAAACTCAAAATCCTTTTTCTGATTTCGACAAAATCTTTGCCGTAAGACAAAAAGAAGCCGATGAATTTTACACCGAAATCATTCCGCAGAATTTGTCGAAAGACGCGCAAAATGTGATGCGTCAAGCATTTGCGGGAATGCTTTGGTCAAAGCAGTTTTATCATTACGACGTTGAAAAATGGCTTGACGGCGACGCGGCGCAACCTCTTCCGCCTGCTGAAAGAAAAAAAGGTCGTAATGCGGAATGGGGGCATTTGAATAACGCAGACGTGATTTCGATGCCCGACAAATGGGAATATCCGTGGTATGCGGCGTGGGATTTGGCTTTTCATTGCATTCCGCTCGCGCTCGTTGACGCGAAATTTGCCAAAGATCAACTTATTTTGATGTTGCGCGAATGGTATATGCACCCGAACGGACAGATTCCGGCTTACGAATGGGCGTATGGCGACGTAAATCCGCCGGTTCACGCTTGGGCGGCATTGCGGGTTTATCAAATTGATAAAAAACGCACCGGCAACGGCGATACAAAGTTTTTAGCGCGGATTTTTCAAAAATTATTACTCAATTTTACTTGGTGGGTCAATCGCAAAGACGCGGAAGGAATGAATGTTTTCGAGGGCGGATTTCTCGGACTCGACAATATCGGCGTTTTTGACCGCTCGCGTCCGCTTCCGACAGGCGGAAAATTGGCACAATCGGACGGAACTTCGTGGATGGCGATGTATTGTCTAAATCTTTTGGCGATTGCTTTGGAACTTGCCAAGTCGGACGATTCTTACGAAGATGTCGCCACTAAGTTCTGGGAACACTTCATTTACATCGCCGACGCGATGAATAATCTCGGTCAAGAAGGAATCTCGCTTTGGAATGAAGAAGACGGATTTTATTACGACGTTCTGCATCTGCACGGGCAAGGAAATACGCCGCTCAAAGTGCGTTCGATGGTCGGTTTGATTCCGCTTTTCGCTGTGGCAACGATTGATGCGGAAACTTTGGACGCTTTGCCTGATTTCAAGCAAAGATTTGAATGGTTTTTGAAAAATCGTCCAAAACTGACGGCAAATGTTGAAAACAATGGCGAAAAACACTTGCTTTCAATCGCTTTCCGCGAGAGGTTGGAAAAAGTTTTGCGCGTGATGCTCGATGAAAACGAATTTCTTTCGCCGCACGGAATCCGCGCACTTTCGCGTTTTCACAAAGATAATCCGTATATCTTGAATGTCGGCGGCGAAGAACATCGCGTTGATTACGAGCCAGCCGAATCTTCGACCGGACTTTTC
Organism: uncultured Acidobacteriota bacterium; assembly: GCA_937863115.1. Taxonomy (GTDB): domain Bacteria; phylum Acidobacteriota; class Blastocatellia; order Pyrinomonadales; family Pyrinomonadaceae; genus CALMEH01. The sequence goes on along the minus strand of CALMEH010000786.1, from coordinate 595 downwards.
GGCGGAAATTCCAACTGGCGCGGTCCGATTTGGATGCCGGTCAATTATCTTTTAATCGAAAGTTTGCAAAAATTTCATTATTTTTACGGCAATGATTTACGAGTTGAATGTCCGAGCGGATCGGGTAATTTGATGAATCTCTGGGAAGTTTCGCAGGAATTATCGCGCCGTCTGTCGCATATTTTTCTACAAGACGAAAGCGGAATGCGTCCTGTTTACGGTGATTTAGACAAATTTCAGACCGACGAAAATTGGCGTGATTTGATTCTTTTCTACGAATATTTTCACGGCGACAACGGGCGCGGAGTCGGTGCAAGTCATCAGACCGGCTGGACCGGATTAGTGGCGAAATTGTTGCAACAATCAGGCGAATAGGTTTATCTTGGATTATGCTTTGGGCTGAAATCATCGTTTATTCATTTTTTGCTTATCTGGCAATCGGGTTGCTGTTTGCCGTCTGGTTTGTCGCGTTTGGCGTAACAAAATTTGACGATTCGTCAAAAGAAACGGGCATCGGCTTTCGTTTGATTATCTTTTTCGGTGCGGCGGCGTTTTGGGCTTTTTTGGCGTGGCGTTTGGTGAAAAAAAATGATTC
>CALMEH010000785.1 GCA_937863115.1 uncultured Acidobacteriota bacterium | reverse complement strand
ATGAAAACCGCCGTCAAATTTCTTGAACCGTTGATGGAAAAAGTCGAAGGTTCGACGAAAGGCAAAATGATTCTCGCCACCGTCAAGGGCGACGTTCACGACATCGGCAAAAATCTCGTTGATATTATTTTGACCAACAACGGTTATGACGTAGTAAATCTCGGCATCAAACAGCCGATTGATGATATTTTGAAGGCGCAAGAAGAACATAACGGGGACGCAATCGGAATGTCGGGTTTGCTCGTTAAATCCACACTGATTATGCGCGACAATCTCGAAATTATGAACGAACGCGGTCTGAATGTTCCGGTAATTTTGGGCGGCGCGGCGTTAAATCGAAAATATGTTGATAACGATTTAGTTCCGATTTATAACGGCAAACTTTTCTATGCGCGTGATGCTTTTGACGGACTTCACGCAATGGATTTGTTGACGCAAGGTGATTCGGAAATCCAAAGTCCGAAGTCCAAAGTCGCAGTTGCCGGAAACGGGAAGTCGGAATCGAACGCTGAAACGGATGGATTTAGCGATGCAATCGAAACTGTTTCGGACATTGAAGATTTAGTCGGCGAAGATGCAAAACTCGGAATGGTTGCCGCCAGAGTTAATCAAACGAAAACCGTTTTTGACACTTCCCACATCACAAAATCTGATTTAAAACCGGCTGAAACAATTCCAACTGCGCCATTTTACGGCTCGAAAGTTGTCGAAATCAAAGACTTGACCAAAGTTTTCAATTTCATCAATGAAACCGCGCTTTTCAAAGGTCAATGGCAATATAAACAAGGCAGAAAATCAAAAGAAGAATACGCCGAAATTCTCGAATGCGAGGTTTATCCGAAATTCAAAGCCTTAAAAGCGCAATCAATCCGCGAAAAACTTCTTGAAGCAAAGTTGGTTTACGGATATTTTCCGTGCAAATCTGCCGGAAACGATTTAATAATTTTTCAAGACGATGAAAAAACGGAAAGATTGCGTTTCACCTTCCCGCGCCAACCAATCGAGCAACGCGGCGGAAAAAATCTCTGTTTGGCAGATTATTTTGCTACGGAAAAAATTGATACGGTGGCGTTTCACCTCGTAACAATGGGCAGACGCGCATCGGAACACGCCGCCAAACTTTTCAAATCGGACAATTACACCGATTATCTATTGTTTCACGGCTTGTCGGTCGAATCCGCGGAAGCCCTCGCCGAAATGTGGCACAAACGCATCCGCGAAGAACTCGGAATCGCCGACGCAGACGCGAAAGATTTGAACAAACTCTTTCACCAAGGCTATCGAGGCTCGCGCTTTTCCTTCGGCTATCCGGCTTGCCCAAACCTCGAAGACCAAACGAAACTTTTTGAATTACTAAAACCCGAACGCATCGAAGTCGAACTCTCGGAAGAATTCCAACTTCACCCCGAACAATCAACTTCGGCGATAATTATTCATCATCCTGAGGCAAAATATTTTAATGTGGATTAAAAATGAACGAAATTATTTCGCTAAAAATAGACAATGAAGAAGTCTTATGCGCTGAACTTACGAGCCGTGAGAATTTAGAGGTTATTGCCGTTTGCGAAAGCGGCAATATTGTTTTGTTCGATTGCGAAACAAAAAAAAACAAGATGTTCAATAAATTGTCTTTCAATCCTTATCAACTCAATTTGCAAATTCATTGTTATCAAAATTACGTTGCAATTGTCCAGAAAAATGGAACTTGTGGAATGGTTATCAATCTTGCCGATAAAGATTATCAAAAAATTCTTAAACGCGGAGATTATTGCGCTCAGGTTTCCATATTTCCAATTGCTTTTTATTCAAAGGAAAATCAAACTTTTCTCATTCACGGGACGGATTGGAACAGATTGGACATAACTTGCTTGGAATCGGATGAATTATTAACCAATAGAACGATTGATTATGATTCTGACTCAAATTATTTAGATTATTTTCATAGTTCGATTACCGTTTCGCCGGATGCAATTTATTTTGTAAGCAACGGTTGGATTTGGCATCCTTGCGGACAACTTACGTTTTATTCGATTGATGACTTTTTGAAAAAATTTGAACTTTCGCATCAAAACATTTATTTGGCTGATAAATTCTTAAGTTTTGATTGGGACAGACCTCTATGTTGGATTAATAAAACAACATTGGCAATTGGATTTAGCAGAAATACTGAAAGTTACGGCGAAACCAAATTTCCGAACGAACTTCTTTTTGTAAATATTCTTAAAAACAAAATTGTCAACAGAATTGAATTCGACGGCTTTGCAATAACTGACCAAGGTGATGTTTCCGGTGAATTATTTTATGATAGTGAGAAAGCACAACTCATCGGTTTAAACAACAAAACAGGAGTTCACATATCAGATTTTCAAGGAAACGAAGTATATAAAAACTCAAGTTTTACATCACATAAATATTCCCCAAAACATAAATTTTTTTATAAAATTGGTAAAAAGAATCAGACAGTTGAATTTGAAAAAATATTGATATGAATCTATTTAACACAACAGAAAGAGCAGAACTTGTCGCACGGCTAAACCAACTTACGCCCGAATCAAAAGCATTGTGGGGCAAGTTGAGTGTGGGTGAAATGCTTTGTCATTGTGTAGACGGCAATAAAATGTCGCTCGGTGAGATTCCGCCGACTGATAAGAGTAATTTTTTTACGCGCAATTTTGTTAAATATTTGGTTGTTTATGTTATTCCCATTCCGAAAGGCGCACCTGCCGCACCTGAAATCAATCCGCATAAAAGTGGCAGGAAACCGCAGGATTTTGAAATGGAACGTCAGCTTTTGATTGATGACATTAATAATTTTGCCAGCTTAACAGTCGAAGATTTTAAAGGCAAACATCATATTTTCGGCAAACTTACGCCGGATCAATGGGGCAGATTAGGTTATAAACACCTTGACCATCATTTGAAACAATTCGGAGTTTAGTTTTTTTTTGAATGAAAGCCGAATTCTACCAACTATTAATCACATTCGTTAAAAATCGGGCAAAATTATTTTGTGTCCATAACAAAATGAAAACAACTCACGAAAAATAAAATATACTTGTCAACAAATTGCGGAAAAGTAATTCAGTTTTACATCACTTTGCCAACAAAATGCGGCAAACATTTTCAGTTTTAAATTACTTCCACGCAAAAGTGCGGCAAACATTTTCAGTTTTAAATTACTTTGCCGCACTTTTGAAAATGTTTGCCGCACATTTTGAAAATGTTTGCCGACAAACTGAAAAAGTTATTTTTTTATTTTTTTTATAAGTAGTCGGGGCAGAATAGTTTTAGAAGATAAAGTGTTTCACTTTGTTCAGAGTTCAAACTTTATTTTGAAGTTTGTCGAAAGATTCAAAATAAAGTTTGAACTCTGAATTATTAACTAAATCTGTCCAATTATTTAAGTAGCCGAGCAAATTCAACAATGTGGAAACACGCACGAAGCAAGTGTGTAAATTATTGAATTTGCACGGCTACTTAGAATATTTTATATTGAAGTGAATCTGTTACAGTTATGAAAAGAAAAATATCTATTTCGTTTGTTCTGGTTTTATTGGCGGCATTTAATTTGTTTGGACAGATTGCGACGAAATCGGTTAAATCCTTTGACGCAAATTACAAAATAGATTTTCGAAATCCGGCACAGGATAAGAATTTTTATCTTTTGAGTTTGATGCAAAATCAGAAGAAACTTCGTGCAAGTTTAGCGAAAAATAGAATATTTCAAGAATGGGCAAAGGAAAAAAACGTATTGCCGTCTGCCGTAAAATGCGACAATAAAGATTGTTTTGATGCGGCGTTTCGTTTTACCGGCGCGGACATCGAATATATCGCAAAAGTTTTTGAAAATTCCGCCAATGATAAAAATTTGATGAATTTGGTAGAAAATGATCTCAGACCTTCGGGGATGTTTATTCTTTATGCGGCGAAATCGAATACTGAAATGTTGGCGATGGCTTGGCGCGATGCGGCAAACGGGTTGAATCATATTTTGGATGTCTACGGACTTGGCAAAGACGCGCTTTACAAAGACATTGATAACGTCAGCTATGACGTGAACGGTGCGGAATACAAACAAATTCTAAAAACCAAAGTCGCAGAAATAAAACCTGAAAAAAATGCTCTGTTTTTTGAGCCGACGCTTGCTTACGCAATGAAATTGCTCGAAGCCAACGGACGCGACGAAGCCGGACGTTTCGAGCCAATGGAGCAAAGCGAAAATAAAGCAGCGTTTGAAAATCTCAAAAATATCAAATGGAATGATTTTCCTTATTCGGTTATTTTGGTCCTTGGTTCAGCACAGAACGAAAACCGGGGCGGGGAGCCGAACATGGAAAAACGCGGAACCAAACGAGCCGAAGCCGCCGTAAAAATGTTTCAAGAAAAAAAAGCACCGTTGCTGATTTTGTCGGGCGGTTATGTTCATCCGGCGCGAACTCCTTACTGCGAAGCGTTGGAGATGAAAAAATATGTGATGGAAAAATTTAAAATCCCCGAATCAGCGATTTTGATTGATCCGCACGCACGCCATACAACGACAAACGTCCGCAATGCCGCACGTTTGATGTTTCGTTATAAAATTCCCTCAGACAAAAAAGGTTTGATAACTTCGAGTCAATCGCACATTGATTACGTTGCCGGTAATGAATTCGTCAAACGCTTTATGAAGGAATTAGACCTTGTGCCAATGCAGATTTTTGCAAGGGTTTCCCCGATTGAAGTTGAATTTCTTCCTTTATCCGATGCTTTATTTATGAATTCGATGGATCCGCTCGACCCGTAAATTTAAGACTTCCCAAAAGATTGATTTTTATTTTTTTTCGCAGATAAATGCAGATAACTCGGATTTTTTATTTCTGATTAAAACCCGCTTTATCCGCATTTATCTGCCGCTCAGTTTCTTAAAATCTTTTTTTCAGCTACTGCAAAAAAAAATCCTATTTTCAGATTTTTCAAATCATTTCATTGATGATACGATAATAAACTGTTTCATCAATGAAACACAATCAAACAAAAATTGAGGAGAAAATTTTATGTCTAAATATATTGACGGATTTTTGCTGCCGATTGCGGCGGAAAATATCGAAAAATATCGGGAAATCGCGCAGATGGCGAGCGAAATTTTTAAGGAACACGGCGCATTGGAATATGTCGAAGCAGTTGGCGACGATTTGGAAATCGAGAAAATGGTTTCCTTCAACAAATCGGCTGGTGCGGGCGAAGGCGAAACGGTAGTTTTGGCTTATATCGTCTATGAATCGAAGGAACACCGCGACCAAGTGAATGCCGCCGTGATGCAGGATGAGCGTAAATGCTATGTGAAGACATTTTCGATTACAAGCGTATGGCTTACGGCGGTTTTAAGGCTTTGGTTAGTGCATAATTTTTTAACTGCGAAAGACACGAAATAAGTCGAAAAAATATTTGTTTCGCGTCTTTCGCGGTTATATGAAAAGGAGAAAAAAATGACGAAAGAAATTTGGATAAATCTTCCGGTAAAAAATGTAAATAAATCGAAGGAATTTTTCAGCCGCATCGGTTTTTCGCTGAATGAACAGCAAACAAATGAAACGATGGCGTGTTTTTCGGTTGGCGAAAAGCAAATAACCGTTTTGTTTTTTGACGAAGCGACTTTCAAAGGTTTTACAAGCCACGAAATCGCCGATACGCAGAAAGGCGTGGAAGTTTTGATTTCGTTTGACGCGGAAAGCCGTGAGGAAATTGATGAAACAGCGCGAAAAGTTTCCGAAGCAGGCGGGAATGTTTTCGCTGAACCTGCGGAAATTCAAGGTTGGATGTATGGTTTCGCCTTCGCCGATTTAGACGGACATCGTTGGAATATGTTGTTTATGGATTTTAGCAAATTGCCGTAATAATCGCGGAAAATTTTTAGCCCGTGAAACACGCGAAAAATGCGAAAAAAAGAAAAAAAATTCGTATGTTACTTGTGTTTCGCAGGCAAAAATAAAATAAATTATGAAAATTGCAATCATTATTGTTCGAGTTTTAATCGGACTTTTGTTAGTTTTTTCGTCGGTTACATATTTTCTGAATGTTGCGCCGCCGCCGGAAGGTTTGGCGGGCGATACGAAAACTTTTTTCGACGGTTTAGCGGCTTCAAAATACATTCTGCCGGTGGTGAAAGTTTTTGAATTATTGTGCGGATTGGCATTTATTTCAGGCAGATTCGTTGCGTTGGCGGTCGTTTTGATATTTCCGATTATGCTCAATATTTTGCTTATCAACGCCATTCATTTGCCGAGCGGTTTGCCGATTGTGATTCCGCTTTTTGCCGGAATTTTGTTTCTGGCTTATGCAAATCGGGAAAAATACGAACTACTTTTCGAAGCAAAATAAAATAAAGTTTAATCGAAATATTTTAACCACAAAATAACACGAAAACGCACAAAACAATTTAAGAATTTTGTGTATTTTCGTGTTATTTTGTGGTTAAAAATCTTAGCAAATTTTAAGCAAAGAATTTTTCGATTTCGCTTCGGAGAATTGTTTCCTGTTCGCCGCTTTGCATATTTTTGATGGTAACTTTTTCTTCAGCGATTTCGTTTTCGCCGATGACGCAAACAAATTTAGCGTTATTTGAAGCGGCATATTTGAATTGTTTGCCGAGTTTGTCGGTTTCGGGATAAACCGAAACGCGCAAGCCCGCGCCGCGCAAATCGTTTGCCAATTTCAGCGATTCGCCTGTGGTTTCCGCGCTCCAGAGCGTAACCAACACGTCGGTAAAATTGTTTTCAAGTTCCGGCGGAAACATTCCGCGTTCGTCCATTACAACGATTAATCTTTCGAGTCCGAGCGAAAAACCGCAAGCGGGAATTTGTTCGTTGCAGAACATTCCGATTAGTTCGTCATAACGCCCGCCGCCGCCGACGCTGCCGCGAAAATCGCTTCCGATAATTTCGGCTTCCATAATAACGCCCGTGTAATACGAAAGTCCGCGTGCGAGCGAAGCGTCAATTTTGAGGTGCGAATTTGCGGAAACTTCCAAGATTTGCCGCAATGATTTGATGCTTTCAGTTTCGCCGCCGATGAATGCGGAAATTTTGTTTAAGATTGCCGCATTATCATTTAAATTACTGATTTCATTGAACAAATTCAATATTTTTTCCGCCGAATCTTGGCTGATTCCGCGTTCCGCTAAATCAATTTTCACGCCTTCAACGCCGATTTTATCGAGTTTATCAATCGAAACAAGCGCATTTGATTGTAAGTTTTCGGCAATGCCAGAAGCGTCGAGCATTTCGCGCAAAAGCTCGCGGTGATTAAGCCTGATAACAAAATCTTCAAATCCCAAACGACTCAAAACCGCGCTGATTGCCGATAAAATCTCAGCGTCAACAACGATTGATTTTGAACCGATGGCATCAACATCGCATTGATAAAACTCACGAAATCTACCTTTTGCCGGACGGTCGGCACGCCAGACGGGTTGAATTTGATAGCGTTTGAAAAATTTCGGTAATTCGCCTCGATTATTTGCCACGACACGCGAAAACGGAACGGTCAAATCATACCGCAAAGCAAGATCGGCAACGCCCGATTTTTCGTGTTCGCCCCGTTTGAGAATTTTAAAAATAAGTTGATTGCCTTCTTCGCCGTATTTTCCGAGAAGCGTTTCGATATTTTCAACCGCCGGAGTTTCCAACGGCTCGAAACCGAAACTTTGATAAACTTCCTTGATAACGCCGACAACATACTCGCGCTTGCGAATGTCGCTCGACAAAAAATCACGCATTCCACGCGCCGGATTTGTTTTGCTCATATTTATTTAATTTCTGCACTAATGAACTTGATATTCTAGCCTTTAAATTTATAACTTTAAGTAGAATATCTGATTTTGTGATAGCTTCTATTAAACATCATTAATGAACCAACTAATAATTGTTGGGCATAAAACCAAAGAAAAGTTTGCCCGCTTATTAATGATTGGCATTAAATTTTTCACAAGATTCCCTTGTAATATTATAACCATCTATCCATCCTTTTAGTCCTTTTTCAGATTCGATAAAAAACCACCTTTTGTCAGTTTCATCTTGATTCAATTTTTTTATTCTATCTCCTTTGTTAAGTTCACCGATAGGAGTGTTGTTATCATTTGTAACCGCTGAATTATCCTTCATAACACACCAATCATAATAAGCCGAATTACCCGATAATGAATTGGAAGATTTATTATCAATTTTGTTCAGATTTAAGTTTGAATTTGTATTATAAGTTGAATTTGATTTATTTACATTAGAATTTTGAATCGTTTTTGAATTTTGATTACTAGAGAAGCTATTTGTCAGAGTTGTATTAGCCATCGAATTATTGACGGAACTGTTCGCAATATTGACGGCTATGTTGACATTCAAATTATTTTTATTTTCATTGGAAACGGGTTGTAAATGTTGATAATTTTGAATCAAAAAATATAATCCGCCAATCAAACCTAATAATAAGGCTAAAATCGCGGTTGCCGCACTAATTCCAACACCCAAAAATTTCAAGGTGGATTTTTGCGGAATTGTTCTGACAGTTTGAGTAGGTTGTTTAGTTTGTTTCGACCAATAGGGCGTGGTCGGCAAAGGATTGGAAACAGGTGTAACTGGAGGATTAGACGCAGGTTTAACCGTAAAGGGTTTAGCCGTAATTGGGGTTATTTCCGGCACAGGTTTTGACGGAATTTTCGGCACATTACTCCAACTTACAATATTACCGAGTTTAGAATTTGAATTAACTTTCGGTTTCGCCATTTGTTCCATTTCCGAAACAACTGAATATAGACTTGCTATTGGATTACAATGTTGAAGTTTTTCAGACCTCCAAGCAAGATCAAATTTCGCTGCGAATTTCGGAGAAAGCGACTTCAAATATATTTTTGCTTTTTGATATTTGTCATCAATACTCGAATTGCCTCTATTTCCTTCAAAAAAACTATTTTCTTTGACCAAATCAGCAAAAGCCGGATTTGACAGAAGTAAAATTTCACCAGCCAAAACAGTGGAAGAATATCGGTCTCCTTCAGCGCACCAGTAAGATTGAGCATTTTCACAGCTAATATGTTGGTAGCCAATAGAGCCGATATTTTGTTTATTTGGTGGTGGCATTCTGGGAATAAAAATATCTTCAAGATCGAGCAGCTGAACATCGGAAGTTTCAAAATCAATCATTACATTACCGGAGGAAATATCAGTATGGGCAACACCCGCCGACTCTAAGTTAGAAATTACACTTAAAAAGTTTTTGCAAACGGTAATTGCTTGAGATTTACTTATTTCAAATTGTTTCAGACGAAATTTGTGCAGAATATCAAACCAAGTTTGACCTTTGAGCCAGGGCATAAGAACCGCATATTCTAACTCGTAAAATTCTTGAACTATCGGATTATCAGGAAGAATAATATTTCTTTTGGCTGCTTGCATACCCTGATATGTTTGTAGTCCTTCCAAATGTTTATCAGATTCGATGATTTCATTGTTGCGGTATATTTTCTTAAAAACTTTCAGTGCAAACAAATCTCCTTGATCGTTTCTAACCTGCACGACATCTGCCTTTTTACCTTCGGAAACAAATGCTATTCGCTCAACTTCAGGATGAGCTTGGACATAATAATACGTCTCAAACAACCGAATTTTTTGATTTGGGGTTGGGTTAAATTTTATTTTTTTCATCTGATTACTTAAATTTATGTGTGAACATAAGTTTCATATTTTAAATTTAGTAAGCATTACAAACCTATTGAACCGCTAATTAATATTTTTGTTGGAATTCTCGTTCGTTACCGGAGTTTCTACGGTTTTTGGGGTTTCAGTCGGTTTTGTTTCATTGGCAACAGCAATATTTTTATTAGTCGGATTTCTGGTCGGTTTTCTGGTCGGTGTTTCAGTCGGTTTTGTTATGCTGCCTTGCGATACTTTGGCTTCAGCAGATTGCAACCCGTAATTTGACTCTTTTTGCCTGCTCCGGTTAAACTCGTTTCTCGATATTGAATTGCCCGAAGAATTCAAATTATTACCGCCATTTGAAATTGCAGTTTCCGGTATGGAATTTTTTTCAATGCCGATTTGTTTGTCATCAAAATCATTTTTATTATGAATAATAGACTTATTGGATGTTGAACCGGATTGCGGTTCAGCGAGACCGATGTTTTCTAAAAAATTCGTGAAATTTACGATAAATCCGATTAGTAAAATGGTTGTAAATAAACCCATCAAAAAATATGCTTTGTTATTGGATATTTTATTTTTAACATCAATGAAAATATTACGCCAATCTCTTTCTATTAAAGGTTTTGCTCGAACTTCTTGCACTGAATCTTGTGGGATTTTAAGCAAACTGTTATTTTCTGTTTTATTTAATTCATCGTTTTGATTCTGTTCTGTTTTATTTGGTTCGACAAAATTTATATTTGAAAAAACCGGAATATCAGATAAATCAAGCTTTTGCAAAGAATTAAAATCTAGCAAATCTAGCGTTAAAACACTGATAAATGAAACATCATCCCGACTTGCTTCTTTTTCCGCCACCTTACGAAATTCCTTTAATTTTGAATAATTGAAATCTTCACCCCAACCGGAAAGATTTTTGCTGACCAAGCCATCGCTATAAGCAACTATTCCGACAACATTTGACAGTTCTTCGACATCCATCAACAAATCACTTTTTCCGGCACTCGACCATCTGCCGTTAGCATTTGCGGCAGAAACTTTTTGGAAATAAAAATCAGAGCCGTCCTTTTGATAAACGATTACTTCTAAATCACCGACATTATAAAAAATCGATTTTTTTGTTTTTAAGTTTAAAATAAAGGAAGCGAAAACTGTCTGGGAACCTTTTCTTTTGGTTTCGCTCAAGGCTTTTTGAAGTATAAAGCCGTATTCATTGAGATTTATAGTTGAAATTTCTTCATTAACTTTTTGGCATAAAGAATTTAAAAAATCTTCGACCCGCTGTTTTTCAGGAAATAAACAGCGGTTTTCCCACAAAAAATTGTATAAATTTGTGGAAATTACTTTTGCGGCAATATCTCCGAAAAAAGATTGGCTGACTCCATCCGCAATAACTCCGATTGCAAATAGTTGGTCGTGACCGATTATCGCAAAATCTTGTCCGCTACCATTGCTTGAATCGAAATCTTTAAACCGTCGGTATCCTAAAAGCGTTTGCCAAACCTCATTCTCAATATTTACCGAATGTTCTCCTCGCCCAAAATTAACTCCGGCGGATTGCTGGTCTGAGATAAGTAATTCATATATGGTAGTTTCTGGCGACATTTTATGAGTTAATTAATTCAAAAAAAGTTGAAAAATAAAAATATTTTCTTTCGGAAACAGTTAAACTATTTCTGCTTTGATGTTTAACCGCCGTTTAGCAGAAATTGTCGCGTTGGCGTAGCTTGCGACATAGCAAACGCCAACTCAATTAAATCGCTGTTAGAGCCGGGAATTATCATTCTTGATCCGGCACTTAACTTATAACCTTCTTCTGCCAACACATTTGCGTATCCGTTCGGCAAATTGGAAGATAGGCGAAACAGATTTTGAGCGTGGGGATTTTTCAGTTCATTTGCTTCGAGTATTCCGGTCCATTCCTCAACATCATTGATAGGTGAATAAGTTAAATCCGCGCCTACATAAATATTTTCAATTAAAACATTGCCGTCAGGATTTTCCATATGCATTATTTGGTGGGCAATGGGTGCCGGATCGCCATGGGTGTATGCCCCATCTGTTAAATGACAAACCATCGGTGCCGGACAATCATCTAATTTTGGTAATTCAGCTTCCAATAAATCTCTAGCCCATTCAAAAGCAAGTTTGGTGTCCGTTGCGGAATCAGTAGATAAAGTCGGATGACCTAATTTTACGACTTCGTTAATAGGAAGTATGCCGCCTAAAATATCATAAACTTCTTCACTGTAAGCCGCCATTGCAACACGATAACGTGGGGATATAATTGCGCCCTTAGTAGAACGCTTAACCATCGTGATTAAAATCCTTTCGATTGCTTCATTTACCCAATCTATTTTAGACCTACCTTCTAAAGGCTGGTTCATTGATGCACTTATATCGATTAGATATACAATTAAAGCTGGGGTGTCTCCGGTTGCGTATTTGTCGTAAGCCATAATTTTAATAAGTATTGGGACGAAATAAATTTATAAATCGAACCACGAAAAAACACGAAGCATCACGAAAAGAAATCTTTTGTTTCGTGTGTTTTTCGTGTTATTTCGTGGTTAATATTCATAAAATAAATCTGTCCGCTTACTTATATTCAGACTGATTATAATTTCGCTTTTTGAATGTATATTGGCACTTGAATTTTCGAGTGTCAAGTTTTTTCGTCATTGGAAAGTAATGACTCAATGAAAAGTTAGGCTATGACAAATCGTAATTCTTCATAGAATTTAAGGAAAATCATCTGTTGTTACTCTTAAATCAGCTATAAATTACAAATATTATTTTCTTAACTTTTTGTTGGACATTCCGGTTTTAATTTCAAACTCTTGACTTAGTTTCGTGAAAAGTGTAAAACATACAGCGATAAGATACCAATTCAATGCCTGTTGCAGTTCACTTTTTATATTACTTTCTTTTGGATAAAATGCAGTTTTTTTGGAGGATTATAAATGAGTTTTAAAGATTTTCTCAGTAAAGCTAAAAACTATCTTGACAACAATAAAATACGTCAATGGATTGACGGCGACGATGACGCTTCGGGATTGGAAGTAGGATTTGAAAAAACGTCCAAAAACGAAGTCGAAGAATTTCTGGCGCAAGTTTCACGAACAATTTCAAATCTGATGTTGATGAAAAAGTTTGTTATTGCAAACGGCAGAGTTTTTTTGCCAGACCATTATATTGTCTTTCTTTCGCCTCAAAAAGATAAGGAATTTCAAGGCAGAATGCGCGAATTTTTTCTCGAAGGTTTGCAATATCTGAGCGAAGAAGCCGCCGGCGAAATTGTCGGCAAATCTTCGATTAATCAAGTTCCGATTAAAGTCGAGCTTCGTATTGACGGAACTCTGATGAACAGTTCGATTGATTATCGCGTTCAAGTTTTTGACGGAAAAACCGGCAAATCCGAAACATTTGAAAGCCACTCCAAAATCGAAGATGAAGAAACTATTGTTAAAATTGATGAAGGAAAAACGATTGTTGACCCGAAAAAAACAATCGTTGAATGGAAAAATCCGCAAAGTAAAAATTCGCAAACGCCCACCAAAACGCTTTACAGGATAGATATTTCGTTTCAAGGCACGTTTGAAAAAGAAGTTTCCGTAAAAAAAACAAACATCAAAATTGGACGACCTTCGGACGGTTCAGATGTGGACATCGAACTGAAGAATGGAAAAGTCAGCCGTTGCCACGCCACGCTGGATTTGGATGATGCCGAAAATATTTGGCTGATGCACAAAGGACAAAATCCGACCAAAGTTAATGGTTTGAGTTGCAATTTTGAAGAAAAACGATTGGTCAAACCCGGTCAGAAAATTGAAATTGAAGATTATGTTTTGATTATCAAAACATAGACGGATTATTTTATTCTTACTCCACTTTTTTTATGTCGCTGAATATTGGAAAGGTTCTTGAAGAACATTACAAAATCGAACACCTGATAGCCAAAGGTGGCATGGGCGAAGTTTATTCTGCGACAGATTTACGTTTAAATGTCGAAGTTGCCGTGAAGGTAATTTTACCTGATAAAACAGAATATAATAAATTTATTCAGCTTTTTAAAAGCGAAGCTCAAAGACACGCGCAACTTAAACACGAAGCCATTCCACAAATTAAAGATTTTTTTACTTTTGAAAATCAATATTGGTTGGTAATGGAATTTATCGAAGGTTTGGATTTAGATCAGTTATTAAAATCTTCGACAGTTCCATTTGATGTGGAAACCGTTCTGGATTGGGCAGATCAAATTCTCGACACGCTTGAATATATTCACGAAAAAGAAGTTTTTCATCGTGATATTAAACCTTCAAACTTAAAATTAACTCCGCGAAATCGCATTAAATTACTCGATTTCGGAATTGCCAAAGGAACTATCGGCGATATGACGATTGTTGATACAAAAACCGTCGTTGCCGCATCTGCGCCATATACTTCAATCGAACAAGGTATAAAAAGAAAGGATTGGTTTGAAGATATTTGCGCCGTTTCCGATGTTCATAAAGCAAATGCTGAAGAACTCAGAAAACTCAAATCCGATGCTACCGAAGATATATTTTCACTCGGCGCAACGCTTTACCAATTATTAACCTTACAACTGCCTTTACAAGCAAATCGGCGGGCAAACGGCATTTGGAATAATCGCCCCGATTCGCTCATTCCGATAACCGAATTAAATCCTGAGATTCCACAGGAGATTGCTGACATCATTATGAAATCGCTCGCTTTTGAAAGAAAAAATCGTCCTCAAACCGCGACTGAAATGCGGCAACAATTGCAATCTGCAAAACAAAATCTTCTAAATCAAGAAGCGCAAAAACTACATAAAGAAGAAATCGCAGAAGTAATTAGTGAACTAAATGCAAAATGGAGCGAACAATCGTTGACGGCAATTATCAACGAAGAAGCCAAACGTAAAGCGAATACCGCTAAATATGAAACCAAAATAAAAGATTTAGAGAAAAAACTAGTTGAAAATCTGGGAAAAGATAACAAGGAAATTATTAAATTTGAATCGGAATTGAAAAAATTAACTCAGACTATCGGTGAACAGAAAAATTCTCTTGAACTTGAAAAGTCAAAAAATAAAGAAATTCAAGTTGAACTGTCTGAAGTGAAAAAGGAAAAAGCCGAAACATCTTTCAATCTAACACTTGCGGAAAAAAGCCTGAGCCGCTCGAAAAATAGACTTGCCGAAGCCAAACTGCAAAGTCGAGAATTTGAAGCAGAACTTACAAAGCAAAAGAAAAAATTAGTTTCGTTAAAGGAAGAAACCGAAGTATCAGCTCGAGAATCAAACTCGACAAATTTTTTTCAAGGATTCTTTTTTGGATTATTCATTATGTTTGCCGTAGGATTTATGGGTTGGTTAAGTTATATGGCTTATACAGCTACCAATAATGCTGACAGCAATTCAAACGCAAAACAGAATAATATTGCAAACAAAACGAC
This sequence comes from uncultured Acidobacteriota bacterium, assembly GCA_937863115.1. GTDB lineage: Bacteria > Acidobacteriota > Blastocatellia > Pyrinomonadales > Pyrinomonadaceae > CALMEH01. The sequence goes on along the minus strand of CALMEH010000785.1, from coordinate 12,198 downwards.
TTTGCCAAACCAGACGGCAACGCCGAAATCAAGCGTTAAGCCGACCGAAAAACCAAATGTAACGCCGTCTCCGAAAGTAATTTCCGGTGGAGTTTTAAACGGTAAAGCCAGAAATTTGGTTCAGCCTCAATATCCTTCAACGGCTCGTGCTGTTAATGCCAAGGGTTCGGTAAGTGTTCATATAATGATTGATGAGAACGGCGATGTCATTTCGGCGGCAGCCGTTTCGGGGCATAAACTGCTTCGTTCATCGGCAGAAAGTGCGGCACGCGAATCGAAATTTAATCCGACATTGGTTTCGGAGCAGCCAGTCCGAGTTCAGGGAGTCATTACTTACAATTTTGTTCCGTAAATTCAACCAAAAGTGACTTGCGAACGTCTGTATTTTAGTTCTTGACTTTTTTTATCAAATTTTCCGCAAGCGCGGCAAATTCTTCGTAATTTTTCAAAATCGTCTGAATGTCATTATAAAGGAATCTGTCCTTTTCAAGAAAAACATTATCGTTAAAATCGGGAATTATTTCATTTATTTTGAGGAAATATTTTTCGGTTGCTTCTGCCATCTGCAAGGAAATTCCGCGATTTTCAAATTGATGTCGGCGCAATTCGGCTGAATGATGCGCGGCGAGAATGGCGATTGCCGTGATTTTTTTGACGTTTCCTAGAATTTCTAATGCTTGTCTGCCCGCGATTGGTCCCATTGAGACGTGGTCTTCGGTGTTTTCGCAGGTCGGAATCGAATCAGCCGACGCGGGATGAACCAAGACTTTGTTTTCCGAAACCAGCGAAGCCGCCGCGTATTGCGGAATCATCAAACCGGAGTTTGTGCCGTCTGTGTTTTTGATTAAAAATGATGGCAAACCGTGATTTGTGTTGCGGTCAACGAGTTTGGCGATTTGGCGTTCGGTGATGTTGCCGATTTCGTGGATTGCAAGTTTCAAATAATCTAAAACCAGCGCAATCGGCTGTCCGTGAAAATTTCCGCCCGATAAAACTTCTTCTTCGTCGGCAAAAATCAGCGGATTATCAACCGCCGCGTTCATTTCGTTTTCGATAACACTTTCGGCGTGGCGAAGTGCTTGCAAACTCGCGCCGAAAACTTGCGGAATACATCGGATCGAATACGAATCTTGCGGAATTTTTTTCTTGGCGGCAATTTCGTCTATGATTTTCTTATCTTTTAATACTTCAAATTCGGCTTTTTCGTCAGTATTTAATTGGCTTTGATTAATTTCAAATTCGACGAATTTTCTTTTTTCGTCATCGTTTAAGCCGTATTTTTTCAAATCTTCGGATTTTATGCCGATAAAAGTCGAGCCTTCGATAAAACCTCGAATCCATTCGGCGACTTGAATTTGCGCGTCATTTCTTCGTGCGAGATGAATTTTCTCGTCGAATGCCTCACGTCTTGCACACAAGGCTTCAAGCATCAGCGAAGAATTAAGAGTTGAAAGTTTAAGAAGCCGTTCAAAATCAAAAACCGCGAAAACGCCGAGTGCAGTCATAACGGTTGTGCCGTTATTTAACGCCAAACCTTCTTTGTAGCTTAAAACAATCGGCGAAATGCCGCGAGATTTTAATAATTCATCAGTCGGGAAGATTTTACCTTCAAATTCAACGTAGCCTTCGCCGATAATCGCCAACCCGAAATGCGAAAGCGGACACAAATCCCCGCTGGCACCAACAGATCCTTGCGATGGAATTACAGGATGAATATTTTCGTTTAAATACAATTGGATTTGTTCGGCAGTTTGCCTTTGAATGCCCGAATTTCCTTTAAGAAGTGTGTTCAAACGAATTAACATTATCGCCCGAACAATCTCCCTTGAAAAGTTTTCGCCGATTCCGCACGAATGCGAACGTAGAAGATTTATCTGCAATTTTTCGGAATATTGATTGTCAACAAATCTATCGGCGTTTGAACCGAAACCGGTCGTAACCCCGTAAATTACAGCGTTTTCTTTAACCTTTTTTGTAATAAAATCACGGCTTTTGTTCAATTTTGAAGTGTCAATTTCAACCTTTGCGTCGTTTCGGGCAACGCTGATAACTTCTTTAATGGTCAATGAATTTCCGTTGAGATGTATCGTTTCCATAGCCGTTAGATTTTACACAGAGCGTTATCAAATGTAAAACTTTAGAGATGAATATTAGAACAGCCTACGATGCGTGGTCGGAAACATATGATGAAGTTGAGAACAAAACCCGTGATTTAGAAGCGCGAGCATTGCGAAAAATGGTTTCGGGCGAAAATCTTAAAATTTTGGAAATTGGATGCGGAACGGGGAAGAATACGGAATATTTGCGAACCATCGCAGAAAAATTAATCGGCGCGGATTTTTCGGCAGAAATGTTGGCGGTTGCCCAACAGAAAATTGTTGCGGTAAACGTCGAATTTCGTGAACTCGATTTGCGCGAAGATTGGGGGTTTCCAGAAGATTCGTTTGATTTTATAACTTGTTCGCTTGCCCTCGAACATATTGAAAATATTGAGTTTGTTTTTACTGAGGCGCAAAGGGTTTTGAAAAAAGGCGGAAGGTTTTATTTTGGTGAACTTCATCCTTTTAAACAATATCAAGGAAGTAAAGCCCGTTTTGAAACCGGCACAGGCATTTTTGAATTAGAGTGTTTTGTTCATCACGTTTCGGAATTTTTTGAAGCCGGAAAAAACAATAATTTTGATTGTGTTGCCCTTAAAGAATGGTTTGACGATGATGAGAAATCGCAAATTCCAAGACTTTTGACGATGATTTTCAAAAAAATTTAAGATTAATAATGGCAGGGAACTTTAAATTATCCACAAATGAATACAGATAACCACAGATGATTTTTTGTTTTATTTTTATCTGTGTTTATCTGTGGTTAATAATTCTTTTTAAATGAAAATTTTATCCAGAGAAGATTTGAGAACTCGTCTGAAACGACGCGAAATTTCGCCTGTTTATTTGTTATTTGGCGCGGAAACTTATCTGCGCGATTTAGCGGCGAAAACTATTGCCGATTTTGTTTTCAAGAACAATGAAGCGCGTGATTTCAATGAAGATGAATTCAGTCTAAACCAAAGCGAAAATTTAACTTACGCGCTTGCTTCGGCTGAACAATTGCCAATGATTGCCCCAAAACGTCTGATTCGCATAGTGGATGTAAAAGTTTCGCAAACCGGCAATAAAGATACTCTTAAAGAAGATTTTGAAACGGTTTTGACGAGTTATTTGAAAAATCCCTCAGAAACTTCGGTCGTGATTTTTGTTGCTGACGAACTCGACAAACGCCGCCGAATGGCGAAACTTTTGATTGAAAATTCTGTGGCGGTTGAATTTGCGAGGCTTGATGAAAATAATTTGACGAAATGGGCAAAAGATAAATTGAAAGATGCCGGTGCGAAATATGATGAAAATGCTTTGCGGCATTTAACTGCTTTGGTTGGAAACGATGTGCGGCGGTTGACGAATGAAATTGAAAAATTAGTAACAGCGGCAATGCCCGAAAAAATTATTTCTTACGAACTGGTTGAATCACTCGTGCCGAATTCGCGCGAATTGACGAATTTTGTGCTGACCGATCAATTGATTGCGAAAAACAAAGCCGGCTCGTTGGAAATATTGAAGAAAATCTTAGACGATGGTGCAGAACCTTTGATGCTTTTAGGTTTAATTGCCCATAATTTTCGGAGAATTTTTATGGCAAAAGAATTGATTAAACAAGGTGTTGAACGCCCAGAAGTTGTTAGAATTATGAAACTCCAGCCGAAATTTCACGAAGAATTTTTGAAAACCGCACGAAGAACCGACGAAACTTATCTTAAAAAGGTTTTTCAAAAACTGTCTCAAACCGATTTGGCAATCAAAACTTCAATTGGCGGCGGAAAAGACGGCGCACGAATGCAAATCGAAATGTTGGTTTGTGAACTGGTTAAATAAACGTCGAACAAAAAAATAGGAAGCAAACTTGCTTAAGGTTTGCTTCCTTTCTAATCAAAGGAGAAAAACTATGAAGAATGAGGCAGAAAAAACTTTGATTAAGAACTTAGATTATTAACGTGGATCGTCAAACGTGCTTTATGACGCGCCGCCGTATTTCTATGTAAAATTCCCTTGTTGACCATTTTGTCAATCAAAGACACCGTAGGATTTAACAATTCGGTGCTGACATTTTTATTGTTTCCGCTTAAGGCAGAACGCAATTTTTTAATCTGCGTTCGCAATTTGCTACGGTTGCTTCTATTTACTAAGCGTTTTTTTTCGTTTTGTCTGTCGCGCTTTTCGGCAGATTTATGATTCGGCATAAAATTTTCTTAAAAGTGAAATTTTTCTCAACCCTTTGAGAAATTATTGATTATAGCGATTGAAAATCTGGGTGTCAAGCACACTTTCAATATTCAAATTTTGATAAGAAAGCGTGCATTAAATCAACCAGCAAAACCACAATCGGCGGATAAAAAACAATTTCGGGCGAAAGTGTCGAGGAAAACATTTTCGACATTCCTTCAGCCGCCGAAATATCAAGAAACTGTCCGATTAAAAGCCCAATCCCGAGACTGATAAAAACGCCAACAATCAAAAAGGAAATTGCCGTAAATCTGCGGTAAGGTTTTTCTGTGGGAACGCTTTCGTGCAAAATCGAATCGTGAATATCCTCGCTGTAAGTATATTTTTCAAAAGCGGCACGAATGCGTCCGACGAGGTGAAAAACGCCGATAATAAATAGCGCGAGCAAAATAGTTTTTCCGACGATTTCCGATTTTGTCCAAAATATCGGCTTGAAAATCGCCACGATGCAGGTTGAAAGAAAAAGGGCAACAGTCGGGAAAATCGCTTTTTGAAGCGCAATTGTTTCGCGGCGTTCATCAGCAATCATTCGATCAATTATATCGTTAAAACGGCGTTCATATGCCATTCTGCGCCAACGCTTGGCGTGCTGATTATCCGAATTAAAAACCGAATCGCTTTTGCCGCTAAATTGTTGTTTGAGAAGAGTTTTGTCGTATTCTGCGCGTTCTTTCGGTGTTCCTAAAACCTCATACGCTTTGGCAATTTTTGCAAAATGCGCGGCGGTTTCATCTGAACCGTTATTTTTGTCGGGGGGAAATTTTCGCGCAAGTCGGCGATATGCCGACTTTATCTCGGCATTTGACGCTTTGGGTGATACTTTCAAAGTTTCGTAGTAATTCACCATATTTTCGGATTTGAGAGAAACAAAGAATTTGCGCAATTAGCGAGCCTTTTCAGGCAAGAAAAGTATAACACAATAGCCGAGTTTTAAAGAAATATTTTTTCGATTTAGAAAATATCGTTTGTAATCAAATCATTAAAATCATCGCGTTTCCTAATTAATTCAGCTACGCCGTTTTCACGGATTAGAACAATTGCAGGCAAAAATCTGCCGTTGTATTGAAACATTTGCGCGATAGAGTATGCTCCACAATTAAACAAAGCCAAAATTTCGTTCGGTTCAGTGTTTTCGGGTAAAAGCCGATATTCCGGCAACCGATGCAAACCTTCGATGTCGAAATAAACGTCGCCGCCATCGCAAAGCGGTCCGGCGATCTTGTATGGAAAATCGTGCGGCGCATCGGCGCGAGTGGCAGAAATCAAATGATAATACCATTTGTAAGTTTCCATCGAAAGTAAAATATTGAAACCTGCATCGGTCAACAACCAAAAATCATTTTGGCTATTTGATTTTTGATTTTTGATTTTTGATTTTGAAATCGGACGAGTCTTTTTGTTTCTAACGGTTGTCAAACAAATTCCGGCATCGGAAATAACACTTCTGCCGGGTTCGATTAAAAGAGTAATGTTATCAATCAGATTTTCGGCTTTTGTATTTTTCGCGGTTTGTTTTACGGTTTCCCAAGCATTAAAAATTGCATCGGAAGGTTCAAAATCAGCGGAAAATATTTCGCGTTGCGTGGCTGGAAAATCAACCAAATGCGAATTGTCGCGCAAATAATTAACCGGAAATCCGCCCCCAAGATTTAGGTGAGAAAGTTTCAAATTTGTTTCATTATAAATCTTTTGGAGATTTTCAAAAAGCGTTTTCAATGCTTCTGCGTAAGGCATTAAATTGGGATTTTGCGAACCGATGTGCAGATGAATGCCGCAAAGATTTAAGTGTTTTGAGTTTTTATATTGATGAAATGCTTGCAAGGCTTCGTTGGGCATCATTCCGAATTTTGAAGTTAAAAGCGCAGTTTGCAATCCCGAATGCGTTTTTGATTCGATTTCGGGAACTAATCTTAGAGAAACATTTGCACGTTTGTTTAATTTTTCCGCAGTTTTTTCGATAAGCGAAAGTTCGTAAAGCGAATCAACTTGAATTGCATAAATCTCGGCGTTTATGGCGTTTTCGATTTCCCAAACTTCTTTGCTCGTGCCGTTGAAAATAATCTGTTCGCCACGAAAACCGATTTTCAAAGCCTTCCAAAGCTCGCCGCCCGAATTTACTTCCAAATCACAATTTGCATCTTTCACGGTTCGCAAAATCGCCATATTTGAATTGGCTTTTGCGGCATAACAAACTTTCAAATCGAAATCAATAAATTGCGCGGCGCGTTTCAATCGTTCGATATTTTGCTTGATCCGCGATTCGCTGAAAACAAAAAGAGGCGTGCCGTATTTTTCCGCCAAATTTATTGCTGAAACGTCGTTGATGTGAAGTTGTTGGTCCCTAACTTCAAGAAAATTTTCGATTTGCCACATAAGTCAGAACAGCCTGCGTGAACGGGCTGTTTAAAGTTTCACAAAAAGAATTTGTTCGGTAACGCTCAACAGCCCGTTCACGCAAGCTGTTCTGACATTTACTTCAAACCTGTTCCAATGGGATAATTTCCAACCGTAATCGGCAATTTTCCTTTGAAACCAATTTTGCCGGAAAGCGCGTCAGCCGTTGCGCCTTGCAAACTTCGCATATCGCCGTAAGCCACGATATAAGTTTTCATATCGGGAAAATTTTTGAGCAAATACGGATTTCCGAAAGCGATATTGACTACTGTTTTGTCTGTTTTCAAAATTCCGCGCAAAACTTCTGCGGCTTTTTCGGGAATGCCGACGCTGTTTGCCGCGCCAGAACGAACGCGCCCGAAAAGTCCGCTCAAAACGATGTCGGCTTCTGCGGCTTTGTTCTTTGCATTATTAATTTCCGCAGTTGTTGCACGTTCATCCAAAACTACTACTTCAAAATTATAACCGTTAGCGCGCAAAGTTCTTTGAAAGGTGTTTGAAATAAAGTTTTTGTCGTCGCCGTTGGTGATGCCGAGAAAGAATAGTTTTTTATTTTTGGCAAGCGGAAAAACATTGGTTTCGGTTTTGACCAAAGTTATCGCATTTGCAGCAATTTCATTTGTGAGCGAACGCATTTCGCTGTTTGAAACAACAGAATCAATGCCTTCAATCGGCGTGATTTTTTTGTCAATTAAACCTAATTGATGTTTCCACGCGAGTTGTCGGCGCACCGCATCGTTAATTTTTTCTTCCGTTAATCTGCCCGATTTGACGGCTTCTTTGAGTCCGCGAATCATTTCGTCGGGAAAGGTCGTTTTGAGCAAAACATCGTTTCCGGCTAAAATTGCGCGAACTGCTGCCTCAGCCGGATTGAAATAAAGCGTCAAACCGCTCGTATCCATCGCGTCGGTTACGATTAATCCGTCGAAATTCATATCTTTCCGCAAAATATCGGTTACGATTTTTGTCGAAAGTGTTGCCGGAATCGTCGTGTTTTCGGTGATTATTTCCGATTCGGTATAAGATGCTTTGGTTGATACTTTCAGCGGTTTTACTTCTTCCGCATCGAGTTGGGGCATTGAGATGTGCGAAATCATCACTGAGCCGACACCAGATTTTATCAATTCACGAAACGGCACGAATTCAGTTTTTTCTAACCTTTCACGAGAAAAATTTATCACCGGAAGTCCGCGGTGCGAATCAACTGCGGTGTCGCCGTGTCCCGGGAAATGTTTTGCTGTGGCGAGAACATTTTGCGATTGCAAGCCTTGTGAAAACGCCGAACCGAATTTGGCAACATCCGCCGGATTTTCGCCGAAACTTCGGACGTTTATCACCGGATTATCGGCGTTATTATTGACATCAACAACCGGCGCAAAAACTTGATGAATGCCCATCGCCCGCGATTCGCGCCCGACGATAACGCCTTGTTTATAAGCAAAATCAGCGTTTCCCGTAGCTGAAATCGCCATCGCCCAAGGGAAATTTACCGCATCAAAAAAACGCATCCCGACACCCGTTTCAAAATCAGCAGAAATCAGCAGAGGAATTTTTGAATTTTCCTGCATACGATTGACAAGATGCACGGTTTCATAAAGTCCGCCGACAAAAACAATCACGCCGCCGACTTTGAGTTCACGAACTTGCCGCATCAATTCTTTATATTCCAGGCTGTCTTGCGCCAAATATTGCGCGTTAATTCCGATATGAATAAGTTGTCCGATCTTCTCGTCCAACGTCATTTTTTTGAACTGTTTGTCCGCCCATTTATAAGATTTTTCGGACGGACGAAATTTTTTCATCTCTTGGTCGCGCCGTGTTTCGGACGCTAAAAGATTTGAACTGAAAATTAATACGATTAGAAGAAAACAGATTGAATTTTTCATTAGAATTTAGTAGCAATTAAGATTCGACTTCTTTATTTGAAAATACCAAACTAGCCAAAAACGCGACAATCAAAGTCGTTAAACTTCCGATTACGGGATACCACGGAAACGCGATTTTTGTGCCGAAATAGATGTAAAGCATTAGCGAAATGCTTGTAATCATTGCGATTAAAGCGCAAGTTTGATTGGCTTTTTTGATGAAGGTTCCGACTAGAAAAACGCCCAAAATCGGACCGTTTATCAAACCTGCAACTGCCAATGCCTGACTCAAAGCCGAAGCCGCCGCGTCTTTCAAGGCAATTGCCACGACAATTTGTATGATGCCGACGACAACCGTTAAAATGCTTGCGATTTTCAGCAGATTTTTGTCCGATTTGTCTTTTGCAAACGGTTTGTATAAATCATTTACGGCGGTTGCGGCGATTGAATTCAGCGACGAAGAAAGTGCCGCCGCAAAAATTGCTGCAACGACCAAACCGCTCAAACCTGTCGGCATATTTTTTGTAATAAAATCGGGAAAAACTTTGTCGCCGCCCGTGAAGGGAAATGTCGCTGCGAGTTTTGAACCTTCCGTGCCGATTAACGAATATTCGGGTAAATTAAACGGTTGATAAAATGCGAAAAGCAAAACGCCGATGAACAAAAATCCGATAAATTGTCCCAAAACGACTGCGCCGCTGGTTAGCAAAGCGAAACTTGCGGACGAAGGTTTGTCGGTGCATAAATACCGTTGGACAAGATATTGATCCGTGCCGTGCGTTGACATCGTTAAGAAACAACCGCCGATAAGTCCGCCCCAAAATGTGTAGGTTTTTGTGAAATTTAGCGAGAAATCTAAAAATTTAAACTTGTCATATTGCGCTCCGAGTTCCCAAACCCGCGACATTCCGCCGTCAATTTGATTAACAATCACCCAAGCCGCCGCGATTGCGCCGCCGATATAAATTCCGAGTTGGACGACTTCAACCCAAATTACCGCTTCCATTCCGCCGAAAAATGTGAAAATTATCATCACCAAACCGAGCAAGATTATTGAAGCAATAACAATCGTATTCTGATTCGCGTCCGGCACAAAAGCGACATAAACCGCCGCCAAAACAATCGCCGTCAAAAGAAGCCGAATGCCGTCGGCAATGTTTCGCATAATCACAAACAATGACGAAGCCAACATCTTTACTTTTTCGCCGAATCTATCGCCTAATAGCTGATAAACCGTAAAAAGTTCGCCTTTGAAATACATCGGAATAAACAAAAGGGAAATCACCACGCGCCCGAGGATATAACCGAAAACGAGTTGCAAAAATTCGAAATTTCCGCCTTTTGCAAACGCAATTCCGGGAACGGAAATAAACGTAATCGTCGAAGTTTCCGTCGCCACAATCGAAGCCGCAATTGCCCACCAAGGCACGTTTCTATCGCCGACAAAATAATCTTCGGTCGTTTCCTGTTTGCCCGAATAAAAAATCCCGAACAGGGTAATGCCGATGAGATAGCCGAAAATGATAATTAAATCTAAAGTTTGCATTTTTCAATAAGAATACACGAAAGATTTGCGTAAAGCGATAAGAAATTTTTATCTTGAACATATCTTATCGTCAAACCGGCAAATTAAAAAGACTAAAACGGGAAATTTAAAGTTTATCTACGGGCGTAAAACATTCCGATATTTTTTAATCTGAACAAATTAGTGTCGTTTATCCAAGGAAATTCGAGACGCACTTTGACGACAATATCCCACTCTGAAATTTTGCCGTCGAGTTCTTGTTCGGCTAGGTGATAGATAAACGATTCGGTTTCACCTGCGATTTTATCGAGTTCGTTGATTTCGGCAGATGTTAGAGCCGGGAATTTGTGCAAAATTCTTTCGTCAATCGGTTTGCAGAAATTTTCGCCCCATTCGGTTTTGAGTTCGAGCGTGAGGTTGAGCAAATCGGCGGGAAATTTCTCTTTTTTCAAAGGTTTGTTTAAATAATCCTCAGTGGGAAAAACGAATTCGCCCATGTAAAATGTAGATGTTTCAGATGGCGGATTAGAGACAATGAACGGATATTTTTCTTTAAAATATTTAGGAAAAAATTTAATAAACCTAAGTCTGATAAACATTCCTTTCGGCAGGTTTATCTCGGTTTCATAAAATCCGGGCGGAATGTGTGCGATGTGAATACAATAGGCGTTGCCGTCATCAAAAGTTTCCAAACGCGGATTTTCGTAGCTTTCGTTCTCGATACTTTTCAGACGATTTTTGAGTGTAACGGATTGAATCGGCGGGAAATTTTTCGGGAAAAGAATGACAATTTTTTTATAATGCAGATTTTGTTCGACCTGAATTCCGAAAATTCGCAAATTATTCACATTTTTATGAAAAAGCGAATCGGCGCGGCTCAAATATTGGGTTGAAGTTATCTTGACCAGACAATTTCCCGGCGGAACATTTTCGGCGAATGCGGGACATTCCAAAACGCTGTCTTGCTTAATAAATCCGCTAACCCCGTCGCCGCGGTCGGGCAAAAAGTAACCGAAATTGTTGTAAAGTTCGGTTGGAACGGAATTGAATCGTTGGTCAAAACTTTGGTTAATGCTTGCCTCAGAGATAATTTCGTCAGCTAATTCAAACAGAGTGCCTTCATCGAAGAAAGAATTTTGTTTGAGAAAAAATAATTTGTATTTTGTGTCGTTCGCCATTTCAAAAAAATATTTCTAAAGATTTTATCGCCGAACACCAAATAAATCATCTCAAAAGAGAAAAGCGAAGCATTGCTTCGCTTTTTTCGAGTTTATTTGTGTTTATTTTTTAATCACCCAATATCGGAAAATCGCCGCTTGTTCCCCATTTTAAGATAAATGTTCCGGTGCTTTGATTATTGTATCGGATATACCAAGTATTATTTGAAGGACGGTAAACCGCGAAATCGAATTTGCCGTCGCCATCAAAGTCGCCGCTGACGGGTTTGTCGCCGTTTATTCCCCATTGTCTGATTAGGTTAGAGTTTGTATAACTTTGGCGTATATACCAAGTTCCGTTTGAAGGACGGAAAACTGTCGGGTCATTGATTCCGTCGCCGTCAAAGTCTGCACGCACCGGAATATCCCCGTTAACTCCCCAATGTATAACTTGCAAACCATTCACCGAACTTTTGATATACCAATTTCCGTCTGATGGGCGAAAAACAGCAATATCAGTTTTATTGTCCAAATCATAATCGCCGGCAACAGGCACATCACCCGTTATACCGAACTGCATTGCGTCGTAAATGTAAGGTGAATTTGAAGTTTGAAAATACCAAGTTCCATTTGACGGACGAAAAACCGCTAAATCCGAAAGAAAATTGCCGATGAAATTTCCGTGAACGGGAATGTCGCCGCTTTGTCCGAACGTTAGAAATGTTTGTGAGCCAAATTTATCAGAAATATACCAAGTGCCGTTTGAAGGACGATAAACAGTAAAATCCGAATCCCCAAAAAGACTATAACTACCGGCAACCGGAACATCTCCGCTGCTTCCCCATTTTTGTGCAATCAGATTTTTTTGCGCACTGCCCAAAATATACCAAGTTCCGTTTGAAGGGCGATAAACGGCAATATCGCTCACA
>CALMEH010000784.1 GCA_937863115.1 uncultured Acidobacteriota bacterium | reverse complement strand
GCTTTGGCGAAAAAGACGCGGTTGATGTGGCGATTGTCGAAATCGGCGGCACGGTCGGCGACATTGAATCTTTGCCGTTTATGGAAGCGATTCGGCAAATCGGCAACGAAGTCGGGCGCAATAATGCGATTTTTGTTCACGTTACGCTTGTTCCGTTTATTGCCGCCGCCGGAGAATTAAAAACAAAACCAACGCAACATTCGGTTAAAGAATTGCGCGAAATCGGTATTGCGGCGGATATTTTGCTGTGCCGTTCTGATCGTCCATTGTCGCTTGATTTACGCAGAAAAATCGCGCTTTTCTGCAATGTTCAGGAAAATGCGGTGATTTCCGCGCTCGATGTAAAAACGATTTACGAAGTTCCGCTGGCGTTTCACGAACAAGGTTTGGACGAATTGATTATTGACACGCTACATTTGCGCGAACAGTTTCCGACGGCTGATTTGCGGCGTTGGCGCGAGCTTGTTTCGACGATTAAAGAACCTTCCGAAGGCGAGGTAAAAATTGGGATTGTTGGCAAATATGTCGAACTCGAAGACGCATATAAATCTCTGCGCGAGGCTCTGACTCACGCGGGCGTGGCGAATAATTTGAAGGTCAATGTTAGTTGGATTGAATCGGAAAGTTTGGTTACGGACGAAAATTACGATTCGCGTCTGCAAGATTTCGACGCGATTTTAGTTCCCGGCGGATTTGGTAAACGCGGAATTTCGGGAATGTTGAAGGCGATAAAATTTGCGCGAAAATCGAAAACGCCGTATTTCGGAATTTGTCTGGGAATGCAGACGGCTTGCATCGAATTTGCTCGAAACATCGCCGGTTTGCGCGATGCCGATTCGACCGAATTTAATGCGGAAACGCCTTTTCCGATAATTTTTAAATTGCGCGACCTTGTAGATGTTGAACAATACGGCGGCACGATGCGGCTCGGCGCGTATCAATGCGAACTTAAAGAGGGAAGTTTGGCGCGTGAAATCTATCACGGAGCGTCAGAAATTTCCGAAAGACATCGCCACCGATACGAATTTAATCCCGAACTTCGTTCACATTTGGAAAAAGAAGGTTTGATTTTCAGCGGCATTTCGCCCGACGGGAAGTTTGTTGAAATGATTGAACTGCCGCGTGAAATTCATCCGTTTTTTGTCGCTTGCCAATTTCATCCCGAATATAAATCGAAACCTTTGGCGGCGCATCCCCTTTTCGTGTCGTTTGTTAAAGCCGCGCACGAAAACCGTCTGCACAGCGAAAATCTCAAAGACGACGTTTCAAGCAATAAACAAATCGAAATGCCCGAACGCGCAACGGCTGTGGGCGAAGATTAAAAAAGTAAAAAATAAAAAGTAAAAGCCGCTTCTAAATTTTCCTTTAAAATTCTTTCGCCGATAAACGCGGATTAAATTAAGAAAAAATCCGCGTCGTCCGCGTTTATCAGCGGCTAATAAATTCAAATTCATCGCTCCAAAATTTTTTCTTGAATTTAGCTTCTGTCCAAAAGTTCTTAAATATTTCGATTTCCGATTCCGAATGCTTGTTTTTCTTTAAAACGATACTGACGGCATCATAACGAAATCGAATTCCGCTCAGATTAAAAATTTTGCGATAAACTTTGGCAGTGCGGATGATTTGTCTTTGTTTGCGTAAATTAATTGCGTCAAGCGGTGAGGCGAAATCATCGGACGAGCGCGTTTTTACTTCGATAAAACATAAAACGTCTTCATCAAAAGCGATTAAATCTATCTCGCCTGTAACAATTGCGTTGCGCGTGTTTCTGCCGATTGGAACTTTAAAATTGGAACAAACGAGGCGAAATCCCCGTCTAACTAAAAATTCGGCGGCTAAATTTTCGCCGAGGTCGCCGACGAGTTTTGTGTCGGGCGCATTTTTCGATTTATCATTTAGGTTTAACGGTTGGATTTCTGACATTTGTAATTAAAAGTAATGACAAAATTCAGAAAAATCAAGGAAAAAAGTAGGACTAAGGAGCGGAGGCGACTTGGTAAGGAATAATCATTTTATGAAAAAAGTTTTGAAAATAATTGCCATCGTTATCGCATCGGGACTTATTATACTTCAATTTTTCCGACCGGATTTTACAAATCCGCCGGTAAATTCTGCCGAAGTTTTGCAAGTGCCGGAAAATGTCGGCGCAATTTTGAAGCGTTCGTGCAACGATTGTCATTCAAACGAAACGGTTTATCCGTGGTATTCAAAGATTCAACCATCGGGTTGGTTCTTAAAGGATCATATTGACGAAGGTCGGCGCGAATTGAATTTTTCGATTTGGACAACCTACGAAAATCGTAAGAAAAGACGAAAATTTGAAGAAATTTGCGATCAGGTAAAATATAAATCAATGCCGCTGCCGTCTTATTTGTGGGTTCATTGGAGCGCGGAAATGTCCGACGCGGATATAAAAACGCTATGCGAATGGGCAAATGCCGAAAGTGTCAAAATTGCCGAATAATCAGTTTGCTTAATTCAAATTAAATTTTTGTAACAATTTAAACTAAAAAACGCCGAGATTCGTTATAATGTCTGAAAGAGGAGGAATTCTTAAATGGACATTCTACTTGATAATCCGCTGGCGACAATGAGCGGCAGCTACTTTCTGATGTTTTACGCTTTTGTGATTTTTTCAGCGCTGGTAATTCTTTACCTAGTCAAATCAAACATTGATAAATCCGACAAATTAAACCTACCGTCAATTCCGCCGAATATTGATCCATTTGAAATTGCATACCTTCGCGGCGGCGCAAACGAAATGGCGCGTTCGGTTATTTTTAGCCTGATGCAAAAAGGTTTTATTGAACTCAAAACTGAAACCAAGACTTCAGAAATAAACAAACTTGATACACAAACGAGCGTTTCCGGTTTGCCGCTTATTGAACAGACTGCCTTAAGTTGGATCGGCAACCGGCGCGAGGCGAAAGATGTTTTCGAAGCAAAATACGGATTGATTACACATCTCGAAAATCACGCGACGAATTATCATCGACGGCTCGAAAGCGCACAACTTTTGACAAATTACGGTATGCAGCAACAACTTTCCGTGTGGAAATGGACTTTTGCGGCGGGAATTGCGCTTTTGGGAATTTACAAAATTATCGCCGCCATTGCACACGGATATTTCAATTTTCTTTTCACGATAGTTTTAGGTTTAGTCGGCGTGATTGTGATTGCGGCGTGGATAAATCTGCCGCGTTTTACAAAACTCGGCACGGTTTATCTTGAACGTTTGCAAAATGTATTCGGCGGTATCAGATTCAAAGGCGAACAAACGCCGAATACAACGCAGTCGCAAACGGCTTTTGCCGGAGTTGACCCGATGTTGCTTTCGGTTGGCGTTTTCGGTTCAGTAATTTTAGCCGGAACAGTTTATGACAGCTACAACCAAGCCTTTGCAAGAGCGCAAAATCAATCTGGCGTGTCGGGAAGTTCGTGCGGTTCGGGTTGCGGTTCGAGTTGTTCAACGAGCGACAGCGGAAGCAGTTGCAGTTCGGGCGACAGCGGCGGAAGTTCGTGCGGTTCAGGTTGTGGCGGCGGTTGCGGTGGCGGATGTTCCTAGAAATGATGAATGATGAATGATGAATTGAAATCAAAGACCAAAATCGGATTGGGTTTTCGTGAACAATTTTTAGCGGATTTGTTTCTTCATCAAGATAAAATAGACTTTTTGGAGATTACGACCGACCATTATTTGGACGCGAAACCGCAGAAGTTTGAAGAATTAAAACTTTTGAAACAACATTTTTCGCTAATTCCGCATTCGCTTGAATTATCGTTGGGAAGTGCGGAAGGAATTGACGAAAAGTATCTTGAAAAAGTTGCCGAATTGGTCGAATTTGTTCAGCCCGAATGGTTTAGCGATCATCTTTGTTTTACGAAATCGGGCGGTGTAAAAATCGGGCATCTTGCGCCCGTGCCTTACACGCGGGAAGCGATTAAAGTATTTGTTAAGAACATTTTACAAGTCAAACGGCGTATCAAAACGCCTTTGATTTTAGAAAATATAACCTATCTGGTGCAGTTTCCGTCGTCGGAAATGTCGGAGGCACAATTTATCAAATCAATTTTGGAGGAAACCGATTGCGGAATATTGCTGGATGTTACGAATCTTTATATCAATTCCAAAAATTTCGGTTTTGATTGGCGCAAATTTTTAGATGAAATTCCGCTTGAGCGAGTCGTCCAATTGCATTTTGTCGGCTCGCACAAACACGGAAAACGCTTGATTGACGCGCACGCCGATCGCACGGAAGCAGAAATTTGGGAAATTTTTCGGGTAGTTTGCCGCAGATGCGATAATCTAAAAGGTGCAATTTTAGAACGCGATGAGAATTTTCCTCCGTTTGCAGAGATTTTAGACGAA
>CALMEH010000783.1 GCA_937863115.1 uncultured Acidobacteriota bacterium | reverse complement strand
TACGAATTCGACACAGCGCGGCGGAATCAATACGTTTTTTAATTTGAATGAACCGACGGCGATAAAAACCGTCGAGATTCAGCGCAGTCCGAACACGGCGCAATTCGGCTCGGACGGGCTTGGCGGAAACGCGCAACTCATTTCGCGCCAACCGATTTACGGAGCAGAAAAACCGCTTTGGAGCGGCGAATACAACAATTATTTTAACAGCGCAGATCGCTCGTTTGGTGGAAATTTTCTTTTGAGTTACGGCGCAAAACGCTTTGGTGTTTTGAGTAATTTCAGCGCGAGGCGCATTAACAATTTGCGTCCGGGCGGCGGGTGCGACAGCCATTCGGCGATTACCAGGTTTCTCGGTTTGCCGTCCGATATTACCGGCAGTAATCGTCTTCCCGA
This sequence comes from uncultured Acidobacteriota bacterium, assembly GCA_937863115.1. Lineage (GTDB taxonomy): Bacteria > Acidobacteriota > Blastocatellia > Pyrinomonadales > Pyrinomonadaceae > CALMEH01. Next base: position 1,731 of record CALMEH010000783.1, on the reverse strand, counting down.
CACCGCTTTTACGCAATATGGCGGCACGTTTCACCTGAACTTTTCGCCCACGGACGATCAACAATTCAGCTTTCGTTATCAACGCTCGCAACAGGATGGCGGCAAACGCTACGACCAACTTCTCGGCGGCGACGGCAATTTAATTGCGGATTTGCGAAATTTGATGCTTGATTTCGGTTATCTCCGATACTCCAAACAAAAATTCGGTTTTTTCGATAGTTTTTCGACCACATTTTCCTACAACAGCCAACGCGAGGAACGGATAAATCAGGGCGGACAAGGGAATCCGGCGGCGGCGATTACCAACGACAAGGAACGCACAACGGCAATCGGCGCGAGCTTTTTTCTTGACAAAATTTTTGCACGAAACAATCTTTTAATTGGCGGCGATTTTTACCGCGACACGGTGAATGCGCCTTCGTTCAGCACGGAAAACAATCGCGTCAGCCTAGTTCGTCCGCGCGTTCCGAACGGCGCGAAATATGATTTATTCGGACTTTTCGTGCAAGATGCTTTCGAGGCAATTCCGAATCGTTTGCGTTTGAGCGGCGCACTTCGCTATAATGTCGGAATTTATAAATCAAGCGCGTCAGATGCGCCGATTGTGGGCGGTCAACCGCTTTTTCCCGATGATTCGGCACGTTTCACAGATTTTTCAGGGCGCATCGGTGCGGTCGTAACCATTTTTGACGGATTTAATGCCGCATTTAATTTTTCGCGCGGTTTTCGTGCGCCGAATATTACGAGTTTGGGTTCGCTCGGACTTGTCGGAGTCGGTTTTCAAGTTTCGACTTCTTCGGTTGCCGGATTGAACGCATTTATCGGCACGACTGCCGACGCAACCGCCGTTTCAACAGGTGTGGCGGTTGCGCCTCTGAAATCCGAAGTCAGCAATAACTTCGAGGGAAGTTTACGTTTTCGCAATAAAAAATTTGAAGCTGATTTTACCGGATTTTTGATTGATTACAAAGACGCAATTGTCCGCCAAACATTAATTTTGCCGCAAAGCGCAGTTGGATTACAGCTTGGCAGTCAGACGATTGCAAGCCAAAATGCAAGCGGCGCGGTATTTGTTTCGCTTTCGACTTCGCCCGTTTTGGTGCAGACAAACTTAAATAGTTCGCGTCTGCGCGGCGCAGAATTTTCCGCAAACTATAATTTTTTGCCCGAATGGACAATCGGTGGAAATATTTCGTATCTTTACGCTGAAGACCTTTCCAACGGTTTGCCGCCAAACTTAGGCGGCGGCGGACTTCCACCGACTCTCGGGTTTTTACATCTGCGCTATCAATCGGCGAAAAAGCCGTTTTGGATTGAGGTTTACGCAAACTTTGCCGCCGAACAAGATCGTCTTTCATCGCTCGATTTGGCGGACAGACGCACGGGCAGCGCACGTTCCCGCGCCCAAATTCAAAACTTTTTCCGGCGCGGCGCGTGTGTGCGCGGCATCACGACTGTCGGAACAAACGGTCAGTGCAATTCGGCGGGCGGAACTTTAATCGCTACGGGCGAAACTCTTGTCCAAGTCCAAAATCGCCTGTTGCCAATTGGCGCAACCATCAACGGCGTTTTCATCGCCAACGATAACACGGCAGTTCCGTTTTTTACATCAATTCCGGGTTATGCTTTGTTCAACATTCGCGGCGGTTTTACGTTTTAGGGAAAACACCAAAAAAAATTTGCGGTTGGAAATATTACGGATAAAAAAAAACCTCTGCCCGGGCGGGGGGG
>CALMEH010000782.1 GCA_937863115.1 uncultured Acidobacteriota bacterium | reverse complement strand
TTCGTGGCTGGGTAGCTCAGCTGGTTAGAGCGCGGGATTCATAACCCCGAGGTCGAGTGTTCAAGTCACTCTCCAGCCACCATAATTTCACGAAATTTCAGGAGCCATTGCGCTCCTTTTCTTTTGCCCACGAAATACACGAAACACAATAAAAATTTTTCTTTCGTGTATTTCGTGTATTTCGTGGGCAAAAAAACTTCTTGCCAAAGCCTCGCTGTTCGTTCTATCTTATTTATATGCAAAGATTTCCCCTTGTTTGTTTAATTATATTTACTTTTCTGCTCAATTTCGGAGCGCAGGCGCAAACGCCGCAGGATTTGTTCGAGGCTTGGGATAAGAACAAAATTTCAAATATTCTGCCGTCGGACACGCGGCATAAGGATTTGAAGGATTATCTCGAACAGCTTAAAAAATTGAACATTAAAGTTGCGGAAGTCGGAAAAAGTTACGGCAACCGCGAGATTTATCAAATCGAATGGGGCAAAGGTGCATTGCGCGTAATGATGTGGTCGCAGATGCACGGCGACGAACCGACGGCAACGCCCGCTTTGATTGATATGTTTGCGTTTTTGCAGAAAAATCGTGATAAGGCGTGGGTGAAAAAAATCGAAGAAACGATAACGATTCGCGCCGTGCCGATGCTCAATCCCGACGGTTCGGAGCTTTACCAACGCCGCAATCTGCAAGGTATAGACATCAACCGCGACGCACGGAAATTGGAAACGCCCGAAGCCCAATTATTAAAAAAACTGCGCGACGAATTTCAACCGCAAATCGGCTTTAACCTGCACAATCAGCAAGGTTTAACCACCGTCAGCGGCACAACGAATCAGGCGGCAATTTCGTTTTTGGTGGTCGAAGGAAATCCGGCTTTGAGCAATAAAGAGGGAAATGAACGCAATAAACGTCTCGCGGCGGCGATGATTATCGCTTTAAATGGTTACATTCGCGGAAATATGGGACGCTATCTTGACAGCTACAATCCTGATGCTTTCGGCGATAAATTTTCGGATTGGGGAACAAACGCGATTTTAATCGAAACCGGCGCACTTTACGGCAAAGACGAAATGTTTCTCGTGCGAATGAATTTTATCGCGTTTTTAACTGCGCTGAATGTTTTGGCGGACGGCACGGAGAAAAATTTCAGTCCCGTTAATTATGACGTTTTGCCGAATAACGGTTCGGGGAATCTGTTTCATTTCATCTTTCGTCGCGCCCACATTATCAATCCGCAAGACGAAACGATTATCCCGACGGTCGCCGATATTACCGTCAATACGCAACGCCGCCGCGCTTCGATGTTTGCGCCGAATTATGTTAATGCTATCGGAAATTTTCCGAATGCACGCGGTTTGCAAGAATTTGATGTCAGCGGATTTTATCTCGTTTCGCGCTTTCCGCCGCTTCGCGCGGGTGCGCTCGGCGAATTTATTTTCTATCGCAAAGACCGCCAAATTGATTGGAAATCACAAAATCTCGAAAAAGATTTTCCGCCTGACGGAATTTTCAGTCAAGGAAAATGGATAAAACCGTTGCCGAAGTAATTTTTAATTTCAGCCGCAGATGAACGCAGATAACGCGGATTAAATCAGAAAAAAATCCGCGTTATCTGCGTTCATCTGCGGCTGAAATTATTATTTTGCCGCATTGCTATTTCTTATAACTTGCGGCAATAACGTTGTCGCGGCGCGGAAAATGCAGAAGAATTCCGAAGATGCCGAGTGCGAACCAGAGAAAGAAAAATTGATAAGAAAAAGCAAACACCAAAACCATTCCGAGCAGAGAAATTGCTTCGCACAAAGCGCAGGCGATAATCAAACCCGTTTGCACGAACGCAATTTTTTGTTCCGTGGCGGCTTGTTCATATGAACGCTTTTTCATTACAAACGACAGCCCGAAATTTGCTAATGCCAAAACCGCAAAAGCGATTACAAGCACAGCGTTTTCGCCGAGTGGCGGCTTTGAGAAATCCAATTTAAAGACTTCCGGTTTGGTCATAAAAATAACCACCAAAAACATAATTTGCGACATCAAAAGCGCAAACCAAATTATGACTAAAGTTTTATATGTGCCTTCGACATTTGTTTTTTCGTTTTGCATAATTTTTTTGCAGAAACACGCACGAAGTAAGTGTGTAAAGTTTTGCACACTTACTTCGTGCGTGTTTCTGTATTTTATCTCAATTTTTTAAGTTCATCGTGAAAAACGACTGCCGTTTTACAGATTTTATAAACGCTATCGGTTTGCTCGCCCATTTTTGGTGTCCATAATAATTCAAAATTTCCGGCATCGAAAGTGATTCCCAATTTCGAGAAAAAGCTCGGAGGATATTCATAAATTTCATCACGAATTGCCGGAATTTGCACAAAACGCACCAAAAAATCAGGATTTTGTGCGTAAAGCTGAATATCAGGCGAAAGAGGAGAATTTTGCAAGTAAGGACAATTAGACAGCGAAGTCAAAAAAATACTTTGATGGCGAATCATAAATCTTTGATGATGTCCGGTCAGAAAAAAATTGATTTTCAGTGCAGTTTCGCTTTCGCCTCGGGGATAAGTTATCTCAAAACGAGTTCCGTCTTTTTCAAAAGCGGCTGAGTAATTATCAAAGGAAACCGGCGTTCCTAAATTTTGAATCGCCGAATAAAAAGTATCGAAACGTGCTTTTTTTTCTGCTTTCATCGAAAAATATACTGTCGCGCCTAACGCCGCAACCGCAAGTATTATGCCGCCGACATTCATCGGAAAACTCCAATAATAACCGGCAACAATTCCCAATGCAGTCGCTAAAAGTGTTACGACTAAAGCCATTATCCGCATTGTTGCTAAGTTTCCCATCTCAATCCGTTGCCTCCAATTCTTCTTCTAAAAGTTGTCGTTCGTATAAATCGGCATATTCGCCGCCCGCGTTTATGAGTTCTTCGTGTGTGCCGCGTTCGATGATTCGTCCGTTGTTGAGAACGCAAATCAAATCTGCGTCCCGAATCGTTGAAATCCGATGAGAAACAATCAAAGTCGTGCGGTCGGTGCGAATGTCGCGCAAATTGTGGAGAATTTTTTCTTCCGTATAAGTATCAACCGCCGAAAGCGAATCGTCAAGAATTAAAATTCGCGGATTTCGCATCACGGCACGCGCAATTGCCGTGCGCTGTTTTTGTCCGCCCGAAAGCGTGATGCCGCGTTCGCCGACGAGCTGTTCGTATTTGTATGGAAAATTTTTAATATCGTCGGCAAGATTTGCAACTTCGGCAGATTTTTCAACTGAAAGTTGGTTTTTGGTCTTTGGCTTTTGGTCTTCGGTTTGAGATTTCAGATTTGAAATTTCAGATTTATTTTGTAATTTGTAATCTGTAATTTGCGATTTTGCCGCATTTAACCCGCCCGCTACCGCAGACGGTTCTGACTGAATTCCGAAAGAAATATTTTCTGCTAAACTGTCGCTAAATAAAAAAGTTTCCTGCGGAACAAAACCGATTGATTGCCTTAATTGTTCGAGTTTGTAATGGCGAATTGGAATGCCGTCAAGCAAAATCGAATTTTCGGGCGCATCGAGAAGGCGCGGAACAAGCGAAACGAGCGTTGATTTTCCGCTTCCGGTTTTTCCGACCAGTGCGACGGTTTTGCCTTGTTCGACGGTTAAATTTATATCTTCGAGAACATTTTTCCCGTTGTATGCGAAATTCAAATTTCTGAATTCGATTTTGCCTTTGATTTTTGGTTGTTCTTTCGCTTCCGGCGCATCTTTTATTGTTGGTTCGGTTTCTAAAATTGCGTTAAATCTTTTCAAACTCGCTGTGCCGCGTTGGTAAAGATTGACAACATATCCGAGCGCAATGAGATACCAAATCATTCGTTGCAAATACAAAATAA
>CALMEH010000781.1 GCA_937863115.1 uncultured Acidobacteriota bacterium | reverse complement strand
CCAAAACACAAAGCCGCTACACCTTTTTTTACGCCTCGACGTTTCATTTCGTCCAAAAGTGTTGTCAAAACACGGCTGCCCGAATTTCCGATAGCGTGTCCCATTGCCACTGCGCCGCCGTTAACATTGACGTTTTCGCCGTTCATTCCGAGTTCCTTCATTACGCCGAGTGCTTGCACGGAAAATGCTTCGTTTAATTCAAACAAATCTACTTCGGACATTTCCCAATTCGCTTTTTTCAACACATTTTGCACGCCTTTGACCGGCGCAAGCATAATAAATTTCGGCTCAATTCCCGAAACTGCTGACGCAACAATTCGTGCCATCGGTTCAATTCCCAATTCCGCCGCTTTTTCCGCAGATGTTATAACTAAAGCACTTGCACCGTCATTTACGCCCGGAGCATTTCCCGCCGTAACCGTTCCGCCGTCTTTTTTGAAAGCCGGTTTTAATCTCGCAAGACTTTCTGCCGTTGTGTCTGCGCGAACGGGTTCATCGTAATCTAAAACAATCGGTTCGCCTTTCTTTTGCGGAATTTCAATCGGCACGATTTCGTCGCTAAAACGTCCTTCTTTTTGTGCGGCAATAGCTTTTTGATGCGAACTCGCGGCAAAATCATCTTGCTGTTCGCGGGTAATCTGATGTTTTTCCGCGACGACTTCGCCCGTGTTGCCCATATGCCAATTTTCAAACGGACACCACAAACCATCGTGAATCATCAAATCGGTTGCAGTTTGATTTCCCATCCGAAAACCGTCTCGCGCGGTTTGCAGAGCGTAAGGAATATTCGACATTGATTCCATTCCGCCCGCGACGACGAATTCGGCATCGCCGAGCATTACAGATTGCGCCGCGAGTGCAACCGCACGAAGCCCCGAACCGCAAACCATATTTATCGTTAAAGCCGAAACTTCCGGCGGCAAACCTGCTTTCAAAGCCGCTTGCCGTGCCGGAGCTTGTCCTTGTCCGGCGGAAACTACGCAACCCATAATGACTTCGTCCACTTGATCGGGTGAAATTCCCGCTTTTTGAACTGCCGCTTTTATTGCAATCGCGCCCAAATCGGGGGCGGAAAATTGCTTTAATAAACCTTGAAATTTGCCTGTCGGTGTGCGCTGTGCGCTAATGATAACTGCTTCTCTCATAATTAAATGTTTGTTAGATTTCCTCTTAAAATTATTGAATGCAAAAATAATTTACAGAATATCACAACGCGCCAAACGGACAAAAATCGTTTGCGAAACTTGTTTATCAAACGCCATTAAGTTATGTTAAATCTGAATTTCCCAATTTTTTACACAAAAGCCCAAAAATTCGTTAGTTTATGATTAAATCAAGCGAAGTTACGCCAGAAAATTTTGAAATTTTCCTGCGTTGGCTCAATCCCCAAATCGAAAAAGCCGGAGACGAATACGAACGGCTTCGTTTTCGCTTGATTACATTTTTCACCTCGCGCCGATGTATCTATGCAGACGAACTAGCCGACGTAACGCTCAATCGAACAATCGAAAAAGTCACTCAATTAAACGCCGAAACCATTGAAAATAAAACAAGTTACGTTTATGCGATTGCAAAATACGTCTATCTCGAAAGTTTGCGGAAGGAGAAATCCTTTTTGGAAATTGAAGACAAACATTTCACCGCAAAACCTTTTCAAGAAGAAGATGTTTCTGGGATATGTTTGGATAAATGTTTAGGAAATCTGGAGTTTGACCAGCGAAAATTTATTCTCGAATATTTTTCGGAAAGCAAAGCGCAAAAAATCGCTCTGCATAAAAAAACTGCTGATAATTTGGAAATAAGTCCGACAGCTTTGCGTATGAAAGCCAGCCGAATCAAGCAAAAACTTTCGGTTTGCGTTAAAGATTGTATCAAATAGATTTTTTTTCGTTACGTTTTATGAGAAAACGACACATATAAACGGCAAAGAGTTAAATTGCCAAACAAAATGAACGAAATGCTCAAAAATAAAGAAGTTATCAGAGATTATCTGCTCTGCCGCATTTCCGACGAAGAAAAAATGTCGGAGATTGAGGAATTGCTGTTTTCCGATGACGAATTTTGCGCTCAAGTCGAATCAAGCGAAGACGAAATTATCAATCAATATGTTTTAGATGAATTGAGCGCGGAAGATAAAAAAACGGCTGATGAATTTTTCTTCGCAAACAATGACAGGAAATGGAAACTCGAACTCACACAACAACTTAGACAGAAAGCAATTGTCGAAACAGTTAAAGAAACAAAAACTTCCGGTTTTTTTGAAACGCTCAAAAATCTATTACGCAAGCCTGCATTTCTTTCGGCTTTTGCGGTTTTGGCGATTTTATTTGTCGGCGTTTCGATTTTTATTTTGACACGCCAAGATTCGGCGGAACTTGCCGAATTGCAGACGATTTATCAAAAAGAACGTCCAACCGAATCGCGCATTTCGTCGTTTGAATACGCGCCGCAAATTACTGTTCGCGGAAACACGGAAACCGATACGAACAAAAATAAATTGCGTTTGATTGAAACAAAATTGCTCGAAGCCTTGGACAAAAATCCGACTGCGAAAAATTTCCACGCGCTTGGCGTTTTTTATCTGACGCAAGCGAAATTTGCCGATGCGATCAAAAATTTTGAAAAAGCTGTTCAGCTAGTTAATAAAACCGCTAAATATTATAACGATTTGGGTTCGGCTTATTTTGAATTGGCAAAATCGGGCGAAAAATCGCAAAAACTAGAAAATCTCGCCCTCGCTAACGAAGCATTTTCAAAGGCTTTTGAACTGAATTCAAATCTTCTCGAAACCTTGTTTAATAAATCTCTCACGTTGCAGGAATTGAATTTGCCGAATCAAGCGAAAGAATCTTGGAATTTGTATCTGCAAAAAGATTCGACTTCAAAATGGGCGGACGAAGCGCGAAAAAATCTTGAAAAAATCCAAAATCAGCAAAGTAGTTTGAAGAAAAAAGAGCAGGTTTTGGAAGATTTTCTCGCGGCGTTTCGCAACGGCGATGAGAAATTTGCGTGGAAAATCCACAACGAAACGAAAGGAATGTTTAATTCAGTTTCGCTTGGGAGTCAGCTAACACGAAGGATTTTGGAAGCCCGAAAATCCGGCGATGAAATAGTTTCAAAAGAATCTTTGGAAGCCTTGCAACTTATCGGCAAACTCGAACGCGAGCGACACGCCGATTTTTTTTTCGCCGAATTAGCCGATTTTTACGCGAAAGTTGAAAATGAAAAAGTTGATAAACTGCTGGAAGCAAAGAATTTATGGCTCGAAGGTTATAAATCCATCCGCGAAGGCAAATATGAAAAATCAATCGAGCTTTTCGACCAAAGCAAATCCAATTTTCTCAAACTCGGTAATGAATTTGAAGCGAATATTTCCGAAATTTGGGCGGCGCAGATGCTTCCCGATGTCAGCAAAATTGACGAAAGTCGCAAGCGTTTGAACACTTTGATTGAAACGGGCAATAAGCGAAATTTCAAGATTTTATTACCTACATCATTTTATTGGCTTTGTATTTCTCAATGGATTCAAAAGGAGATGAGTCAATCAATTATATCTAATAAAAAAGCCATTCAAATTGCTGAAGAAACAGAAAATATCTACCAAATACAAACCGGCTCTGAGCGTCTTTCTTATACTTATATTGAATTAACTGAATTTGATAAATCATTAACTTTCATTAGTAAGGCTATCGAAAATGAAGATTTATATTATGTAAATTCCACACAAACTTGGCGAAATCTTTTTACAGCTACTCAGTTACTAGAAAAGTTTCCATTTCACGAAACTACTGTTTATTTTGCAAAAGAAAGTGTAGATTTAAGCCGACAAATGAATACAAAAACTTCCATTGTAAATAGTTCGTTACAAAATTTGACTATTGCTTTAGGTAATAATAAACAATTCAATGAAGCATTAAAATATGCAGATGAATCAAATTCAATAGCATTAAGCCGCGAAGAAAGTCCAGAAAATATAAGAACGGTTGCTGACACTTTTTTGACAAGAGCAGATTTGAAAAACAAAATGCAAAATTGCTCCGAAGCGATTTCGGATTTTGACAAATCTCTCGAATATTACGGAAAAATTCCGCAGACGACTTTTAATTTATACAATGTCCGCAAAGGAAAACTTCTTTGTTTGCAGAAACTTAACAAAACGGACGAATTTCAGATAGAACTCGAAACGGTTTTGAAATTGGCAGAAGAAAATCGTCAAAATATCCGCAAAGATTCGGAACGTCAGGCGTTTTTTGCAAATGAACAAATTATTTATGATGCGGCAATTTCCGATGCTTTGAAACGAAATGACGCTGAGAAGGCATTTGAATTTGCCGAAACTTCAAAGGCGCGTTCGCTACTCGATTTTATCAAAGCCGACAAACCGATTGCCGAATTGGAAAACGAATTTTCGGCGGTTGCTAAGCCTTTGACGCTTGAGGAAATCAGAACGCGAATGCCGGAAAATGTTTTGATTGTGAAATATGCGGTTTTGGATGATAAATTGGCGATTTGGACAGTTGGGAAAAATAAATTCGAGTTTGTCGAAAGGCGAATTTCCGTCGCCAAACTCGAAAAATTGGCAAGCGAATTTCGGCAAGCTATTTTAGCCAGACAGACGAAGGAAAATTTGAACACAAAATCGCGGGAGCTTTATGATATTTTAATTCCGAAAAATTTGGATATTGGGAAAACGATTTGTTTGATTCCCGATAAGTCTTTGAATTTAATACCGTTTGCTGCGTTGATTTCGGAAAGCGGAAAATATTTGATTGAGGATTTTGCGGTTTTTTACAGTCCAAGCGTTTCGGTTTTTGTTTTGGCTTCGGAGAATGCAAAATCAAAGGAATCGGTCAAAAACGAAACGATTTTGAGCATCGGAAATCCTTCGTTTGACCGCACGGAAAATGCAAATTTGGCAGATTTGCCGCAAGCCGAAACGGAAGCTAAGGAAATTGCGAAAGATTATCCGACAAAACAGGTTTTTACGGGCGAACAGGCAACGAAAGAAGTTTTTTTGAACAATTTGGAAGCGGCTGAAGTCGTTCATTTTGCGGGGCATTTTGTTGTAAATGAACAATCTTCGGCGAATTCAAAACTGCTGTTTGCGGGAGGCGATTTGCGCTCGTTTGAACTTTCGGAAAAACGTCTGAAACGTGCAAAATTGGTCGTGCTTTCGGCGTGTGAAACCGGGGGCGAAAAGTTTTTCAAAGGCGAAGGCGCGATTGGCATTGCGCGAACTTTTTTGGCAATGGGAACGCCGATTGTCGCAGCAAGCAGTTGGAAAGTTGATTCGGAAGCAACGCAGAATTTGATGGTAAATTTTCATAAAAACCGCCGAAACAAAAATCTTTCGTCCGTTGCGTCCTTGCGCGAAGCACAACTTGAAATGCTGAAAACACAAGAATTTAACGCGCCATATTTTTGGTCGGCGTTTAATTTGGTCGGCGGCTTTGCTAATTATTAAGTGAATGAAATTTTGTCCGAAATGTCGAAGTTTTTATGATGATGCGGGGTTGGCGTTTTGCTTTGCCGACGGAATTCCGCTGGTTGAAATTAATCAATCAAACGCGCTTTGGAATGATGGAAATCGAGCTGTCGAAACTTCGCGCCGAATAATTCAAAAACAAACGCGTCGACAAAAAATTACACGAATTTCGCGGATTTTGATAATGAGTGTGATGATGATTTTGGTTATCAGCGTCATTGCAATGAATATTTACATCAATTTGCCTCCGAAAACAGATGAAAAAGTTGTAAATATATTGCCCTCGCCGACAATTTCACCGACAGTCGAACCGACAGCGCAAACAATTATCGAACAAATTCCGTCGCCGACAACTTCACCAACAGAATCAATTTCTCCGTCGCCGATACCATCGCCGACTCCGACTGTTTCGCCAACGACGACCGAAACGCCATCGCCGACGAAAACTCCGACAATTACGCCGAAACCGACAACGCCGATTCCGCCGGGCGATCCGTGTATTCCTCAGTTTGCGAATGAAAGACCGATACTTTTAAACAGAAATGCTTCGTTTTTTCTCAGTAGTATTGAGCGCGAAAGAGGTGAAATCATTCAAGAATATCAAAGAAAACACAGAAAACCCGCAACCGCCGAACTTACTTTATCGAATACGAATGCTTTGTATAGGAGTTGCTTCAAAGCCGATGTTATCGTGTCGTATTTTTGGACAATTATTCCCCAATCGGCTGTCGGCGCGGTTAAAGAACAGAATATTACACTACCGACAAAACAAAAATCATTTTCCTGCCAAAAGAGCAATGGTTGGAGTTGTAGTGAATTATAAAAAAATTTCGTTACGTTTTGAGCGAAAACGACACATAGAGTTGCAGTATTTAATTTTTGAAAATTTTAGGAGAATAAAAAAATGTCAGTTACAGAAAGCACAGCCACCGCGTTGGTCAGATTTACGGGAATGGGAATTGTCAATTTCAGCAAAAGCCGAAACAGAGGCGAAATCGAAGTCGTCCGCGACGGGAAACATACTTTGAATGTCAAAATTCAAAAACCCGTTTTCAAAGACGGTTTGGAGCGCGACGTGATTGTTTATGAAGATGTTAAGGTTTATGAAAATCTGCCCGCAGAAGGCGTAGAAATTTCAATTTCAACAAGCGATGATTCAGCCGTTAAAGGTTTTGAAGTTTATCGGAGTGAGAATTTTGACCGTCTGACGAGCGAAGATTTCAATTATTATAATTGGGTTGTCAGTCTCGAAAATCTTCACGGCGAAAATCTCGTCAAAGATACGAAAACAGACGCTTTTCCGACGAGCAATATTACCATCGAAAACGGATTTTACTACGCCCACAAATTAGACACGAATTTGTTTTTTGAAAAAATCGAAAAAGACGCAGAAGGCAAAGAAATCGCCCGTGAAGTTTTTGGAAATGTTGCCGAAACTGTTGGCGTAAAATTGGAAGCCGACGAAGTCGTTTTCACAATCAAAATCGGCGACACGCAAGATGTGCATACATTTCCGCGTGTTCACGGACTTCCCGTGCGAATCGAAATCGTCAATATGGATTACAATGAAGACGCGGTTTATAGCGATATGCCGGAATATTACAAATATTTTGCGGATAGTTCCGGGACAAGTTTTGAACTTGAAATCTCTCAAGAAAATTCTGATTCTGAGCGGCTTCGTGGCGGTTCTGTAAATGGAATTGCTTTTTGTCACCCAATAGATGGTTCGGGCGATTAATCAAATTTTGGAGCGGAACAGGCTAACAGACTGTTCTACTTTTACACTATGATTTTGGCTTTTTTTGAAAAACATCTGATTTGGACGAACGGAAAAAAGTTCCTCTATTATTACGATGAAATAACTTGGATTGTCGCGGCGTTGGTTTTGGCGTGGATTGTTTGGTATTTCGTTTCCAGATATTTACGCGCCAAATCTTTGCGCCGTGCGCCGCGCTCAAATAATGTTTCGGCTTTGAGAAAAATCGTCAAAATCAAAAACGAATTAACAGCGCGTTGGCTTTGCAAAGGCGCGTCGAAAAAAATTCACGCCATCGGCATCGGCAAACTTCCAAACGGCGAATATTGCATACAAATTTTTATCAACGATGCAAACGAACCGCCTTTTAACGCAAATCCGACTGAGCAAATTCCGAATGTTTATAAAAATATTCCGTTAATTATTGTCGCAATGCCAAACGCAAGTTTTCTTTCCGCCGAAAATCATTTTGCAAATTTCTCAACGGACGCATATCGCAAACTCATTCGCGGACACCAAGAAACAATCATCGGCGGAATCAGCGGCGCAAACGCTAATTTGGATAACAACAGCGGCACAATCGGTTATTTTTGTCGCAAAAAATCTTTCATCACGCGGCGTTCGGAGATTTATCTTTTGAGCAATTCGCACGTTTTCGCTGATTTGCGTCGAATGAATATCGAAGCGCACGATTTTATTTTGCAACCGAGTCCGGGCGAAGGCACAAACAGCCGTCCGATTGCCGAATTAACGCAGCTTTCGCCTTTGAAATTTGATAATGACGTAACGGACGCAAATTTTATTGATGTTGCAATTGCAAAACTTTTTCACGGACAATCGCACAAATTTCTCTTGCCGTTCATCGGTGAAATCAAACGATTCGTAAAAAAAGAAGACGCGGAAATTGGCGAAAAAGCACAAAAATTCGGTCGCACGACAGGTTACACGAGCGGAAATTTGTTTTCGGTCGCGCTCGACATTTGGATAAAATACGACCGCACCGGCAAAGTAGCGTTTTTCGCCGATCAATTTTTGGTTGAAACCGACAAAACAAACTACGAAAAATTTGTTGACAAAGGCGACAGCGGTTCACTGCTCGTTGACGAGGAAAATAACGCCGTTGGACTTATTTTCGCAGGGGCGAACGGCAAGATTGATTTGAAAGATTCGGAGCAAAACGCGCAAATTGTCGTCAACAATTACGGTGTGGCAAATCCGATCAGCGAAGTTATGAATAAGATGAAGATTGAACTCGTTTTTGACTAAATTCTTATTCTTCGCCGATGTCTTCGTTCCAAATTTCGGAATTTTCTTCGATATAATTTTTCAACATTTCAACGCATTGGCTTGAATTTAAATCAATAACTTCGACACCGTTTTCGCGTAACCATTCGATTCCGCCGTCGAAATTTACCGATTCGCCGACAACAACCGTGCCGATTTTGAATTGCCGCACCAAACCGGAACAATACCAACACGGCGCAAGCGTCGTCACCATAATCTTGTCGCGGTAAGTTTTTTGCCGTCCGGCTTTGCGAAAAGCGTCGGTTTCGCCGTGAACCGATGCGTCGTTTTCCTGCACGCGGCGGTTATGTCCTTTCCCTAAAAGATTTCCCTGTTTATCGAACAAAGCCGCGCCAATCGGAATTCCGCCTTCGCTTAAACCGATTCGCGCTTCTTCGATCGCCACGTCTAACATTTTTTGATATTCAACCATAGATTCAATTATCAACTTGCCAAATCGCAAATCGCAAATCTAAAATCGCAATTAGAATTATGTCTCAAAATTTTCAAGCGGGCGATTATTTAATTTTTCAAATTGAAAGCGGTTTCGGGCTTTTGCGGCTTTTGGCGATCAGCGAAAATGACGGCGAACTCGTATGGCATTTGGGGGCTTATAACGAAATGTTTCTTGATGTCGAATCCGCTGATATGGCGTTGGAAAATCAAATGCCTTTGACGAACAGTATTCCGCACGTTGCGCTGACAAATCGTGCATTCGAATCAACGCAAACGGCACGAATGATGAATGCGCCTTTGAACGATTCGGATTTTCAAGTTTTGGAAGATTGGAAAAACGGAGAACGCAAGATTTCTGACCTTTCAATTCGTCTGCTACTCGGTTTACGTTGATTTTCGCGGTAGTTTGTCGAGATTTTTGGTCGTATCTGCGACTACGCTTGTCGGAACGAAATTTTCAAAATTGGGTTCATTGAGCAATTTTCCCGTATTCGCATCTTCGATTTGGGCGTTCGTTTCAACATTTCTTGGCGGAATTTGTTTTTTTAAAAGCAAATTCCGCCAAAAACTTTGCGCTTGCCAAAAGAACATTGCGGTTAAAAATCCGGCGGTAATGTAAATAATTATTGGCGTATCGGGTTTGCCGAGAAAAATCGAATAAAGCAAAATCGCCAATGTCAAACTGACGATTCCCGTCATCAAACTTAAAACAGTATTTGCCTTCAAATGCGCTTCGGGCGTATTTTCCTTGCTTTTCAGTTTATCGAAATCAGGCAAAAACGTGCCGCAATTTCGGCAAAACGTATCAATTTGTTGGTCGGCGTTTCCGCATTTTGGGCAAAACATAATCATTCAGAAGTGAGAAGTCAGAAGTCAGAAGTCAGCAATTAGTAGTTACGATTTTAAACGAAATAATGTTCATGATAACTTCTGTCTTCTCACTTTTGTCTTCTCACTTTTGAATGCTAAATTTTTCTTCGTTTTAATTATTTATCAATCAAATTGAGTTCACGGCTGACTTGTCCCATTACGGAAGTATTTTCGTTGGCGCGACGCGTGAGATACGGAATCGCGTCTTTGACCGGACCGTATGGAACGTATTTTGAAACATTGTAATCGTTTTTCGCCAAAACGTATGAAAGATTATCGCTCATCCCGAAAAGTTGCGAAAAGAAAACGTGCGGATGATTCGGCGCAATTCCTTTTTCGTGCATTTTTTGCGCGAGCGTTTGCGTGCTTAATTCGTTGTGCGTTCCCGCGACAAACGCAATCGTTTCAACATTTTCCAAACAATATTCAACCGCTAAATTATAATCTCTGTCGGTCGCCGCTTTGTCGGGCTGAATCGGCGACGGATAACCAAATTCTTCGGCGCGGGCGCGTTCTTTTTCCATATATGCACCGCGCACGAGCTTTTCCGCCAAGATGTAGCCTTTCGCTTTCGCTTCGGTGTGTGATTTTTTCAAATATGTAAGTCGGTCGTGGCGATAAAGTTGAATCGTATTATAAACAATCGCTTTTTCGCGGTTGAATTTTTCCATCATTTCGGTCGCCAATTCATCAATCGCGTTTTGTATCCAAGTTTCTTCCGCGTCAATAAAAATCGGTTGTTCAATCGAATGTGCGAACTCGCAAATTTCGTTCACGCGACGTTTTGCGGCTTCCCATTTCGCTTGATTTTTTTCGGGCAATTCTTGTCCTGCGCTGACTTTTTCCAGCGTTCCGAAAGGCGCAATACCTGTAACCTTAAAAACTGCAAACGGAATATTTTCATCACCCTTGGCACGTTTTAAGTTTAGAATCGTTTCTTCTTTGGCACGCTCGAAATCTTCTTCGGAAGATTTCCCTTCAACCGAATAATCTAAAATCGTGCCGATGTGCGACGAACCGAGTTTGTTTATTGTTTTCTCGCATTCTTCAATCGTTTCGCCGCCGCAAAATTGCTCGAACATCGTCGCTTTTATCAAACCCGAAATCGGCAATCCGATGGCAAAAGCAAAATTCGTGATCGAAGTTCCGATGCCGACCAAAAAAGGCGAACTCATCATCTTAAAAAGACGATATTTTTCCTTTAATTCCGAGTTCGATTTATCGGCAAAAGCTGTTTCTATGTCTTGGAAGTTAAGTTTAAATTCATTCATCGAGCTTTCAAAATTTCTCTCAAAAATTTCATCTCTTCTCTTGAAAATTTCACGCGGTCGTAAATATCCGACAATTTAAGTTTGATTCCGACTGATTCAATCGAGAATGAATCTTTCAATCCTAAATAAGTTCTTATGTTCCAACTATTTTCATCAATTCTGACAAAATGTTCGACCATCGGTCTTTTTTGCGAAACCAAAATATAATCGGTTAATGTCGTATTAAATCTGCTGTAACGGATAAATTTCGTGTTGCGGTCAAAAAGTTCTGTTGATTCTGAAAGAACTTCGATAATAACTTTCGGGTTAAGAATTATATCTTTGTGTTCATCGTGATATTTCGGCTCATCGCAAACTATCAACAAATCAGGATATGAAAACATTCCCTTCATCGAATACGTTTTTTTTTCAGGTAAAACATTGCTGGCAACTTTTGTATCTTTTGCCCTTAATTGACAGTCTTTGCCTTTTAGTTGTTGATGAATTTCGCTTGTAAGATTGACTGAAACTATGCCGTGTTTCTCACTTTCGCCTGCCATTGCGAAAATTTCTCCGCTAATATATTCGCTTCGTTCAAATGCCTTTCGCTCTATTTTCAAATACTCTTCAACAGTATAAAGTCTTTCATCTTCCGTTTTTAATTTCGCCAAAGCCATATCTATAATTTACCATCAAAACAAGCGAAAAATAAACGCAAATTGTTTCTTTCCGAGATTTGTTTTATCATTTCACTTTTGAATTATGAGCAAAGGATTAACAAAACGAAGCGAAAATTACTCGGAGTGGTATAACGAAATCGTCAAACGCGCAGATTTGGCGGAAAATTCAGCCGTCAAAGGTTGTATGGTGATTAAACCTTACGGATTTGCAATTTGGGAAAAGATGCAACGTGCGCTTGACGATATGTTTAAAGCGACCGGTCACGTCAACGCATATTTTCCGCTTTTCGTGCCGAAATCTTTTCTTGAAAAAGAAGAAGAACACGCCGAAGGTTTTGCCAAAGAATGCGCCGTTGTTACGCATTATCGGCTTAAACCAAATCCGAACGGCAAAGGTTTGATCGTTGACCCGGACGCAAAATTGACCGAAGAATTGATAATTCGTCCGACATCCGAAGCGATTATTTGGAATACTTATAAAGGCTGGATTCAATCGTGGCGTGATCTGCCTTTGTTGATAAATCAATGGGCAAACGTCGTGCGCTGGGAAATGCGAACACGCATATTTTTGCGAACTGCAGAATT
>CALMEH010000780.1 GCA_937863115.1 uncultured Acidobacteriota bacterium | reverse complement strand
CAATTTGAGTTGACACTTCACAATTAGAACCGCCTTGACTTTCACAATGTAGCTGATATTGGTCTGCCGGGTGCGTTGGGGTGCAACCGTGATTACCTGCCTGACCCGGAACAGTATATCCACTCGTATCACAACTTATTCTTGCACAACGCCTCCCAGATGCTTCGGTGTAAATTTGGCAAGAAGCTACTCCTACTTGTCTGGTTGAACTTTGAGAGATGACAACTAACGTAGCGAATGAAAGAAAAAGAAACCCGAAAAATGGAATAAATAATAAACGTGCATCAATCATTATTTTCCCTCCTTTCTGATTCTAAAACTCTTTTTGTTTCTCGCAATCTTTTTAAAATCTCATTTTTTTCACTACCTTGTTGACTCTTAAGAAAACTAATAATACTTTTATATCCGCTGATATAGCCCTTACGCCAGTTTTCGCTTTTATTATTAAAAATATTTGGAATTGAAACCTCAAAATCAATAAGTTTCTTATTCATCAAATCATTTAAAGATTCAAACTCATTTCTTTCAATCTGATTTATAAATTGTTCGGTAGCAGAAATAGCTCCGACTTTTTGTCCAAGTATTTGTTCTGATTGACCTTGAGTATCTTCTCCCCAAAATGTTCCATCAACAAAATCTACAAAATCAACCGTTAGAGTCAGTTCTTCTTTAGATTCAATATTTTCTCTTTCTATAACGTATTGTTCATTTAATATGGATCCTGGTTGAAGTGTTTTAATTGGGAAAAAACTGGTGATAATTCTGCCAATTCTCTTACCACTTCCCAGAATCACAAAACCTCTAATTGCTTTATTCGTTGTATTTTGAACTGAATAATTTACTGCTTGATAATTCAAATTTGAATTATCAACATTAATAAGTGTAATTTTTAGGGGGCTTTCTATTTGACGACTAATTTCTACTGAAATCGGCAATTGGTTTTTCCATTTCTCATCGGAACTTTGTGCAAAAACACCATTAATCAAAACATACACCAAACTGATGTTAAGAATCATTATAAAAACAAAAGCCGTTAAAAAAACTCTTTTGCTTAGTTTAAATTTTTTCATATTTCTCCTTTCTGCTCATGGAAGAGCGGTTAAAAACTTACAGAAAGGCTGTTTGGTCTTTGAAAGGCTAAACAACCGCCGGGAGTTGCGACGTAGGGGATGAAATTATTAATTTTACACAAGCATTGTGAACCTGAAAAATTCATTTGTCAAGATTTTTTTCGCCGATAAATACCTAAACTTTTTAAGGAGTTTGGCTACTAATGTTGTAGCTATATTGTCAAAATTTGATTAAAATTATGCGACTTGATATAAAAAATTTGTTATGCTGATTTTGCTAATATTTTGAGCAGAAAAATTCCGAACACGACAACGCCGATTACAAAAGCGCAGAAAGCAATAAATAATTTTGCTTCGCGCACGGTTGGAAAACTATCTGCACGACAGATTTTTTGGATCGGGTTTGTTCTGCTTTGCATTATTACGACGTTTTTGATTAACAATCCGTTTTTGCGTTCTTCGGTTGAAACTTATAAAGAAGGCGACATTGCCCGCGAAGACATTACCGCTCCGGCGGATATTTTCACGATTGACGAAACCGAAACCGAAAATCTCAAACAATCTGCCCGCGAAACGATTGAACCGATTTTTACCGAACAAACCAACTTGGCGGAAGAAGCCGTGCAAAGTTTTCGTTCGGCGTGGGAAAATCTTCAACGCAAAAACGAAAGTCCTTCAAATTCAAACCAGCGAACAAATGCCAACGCGAAAACCGACGCACAATGGACAGGCGCAGGCGGCGCAGAATTGGGCAAGATTTTTACGAGCAGAAATTTCAGCACAAACGAACTCGAATCTGTAACCCGAATCTTACGCGAAAGCGCAAGCGGACAAATTTTCGGCGACCAAGACCGCATTTTCTTCTCGAACGAAATTACACTTGTTGACCGTCTGAAGCCGAATTTATCGAAGAAAATTACGAATCCCGAATCTTCGATGACCGCACTTTCCGAAGCGCGAAACAAATTAAAAACAGGTTTGGGACAAATCCGGAGTTTAAACGAAAAAGAAATCGAAGCATTCAATGCCGCACTTGCACCTTTGATTCAGCCGAGCATTGTTTATGATGCTGTTCAGACGGGAAATTCGCGCGACGCGATTGTAAAAGATGTTCAGCCGATAACGGTTTCGCTCAAACGCGGACAAAAAATTGTTGACGAAGGCTACATTATTTCACGCGAAGCCTTACAAAAAATAGAAGCAATCCGTAAATACAGCACATCAACCCGACAACTCAATCGTTTTTTCGGTTTACTCGTTTTGATTTCCGCACTTTTTTGGGTTGCTTGGAAATTCATCGAACATAACCAACTCGGTTCGAGACTTGCGCTTTCAGCCGAGAAAAGTTTTGCGCTTTTCGGCTTTATCGTTATCATTCAAACCGCTCTGATGGCGGCGTTTTTCCGCCTTGCCGAATTTACCGCCGCGCAAAATGGGAAAGCACCGCTCAACGACTCGATGCTTTGGTCTTTTGCGATTCCGTTTGCGTTTGGAAGTCTTTTAATGACTTTACTTGCCGACAGACGAACCGCGCTTTTTACGGGAATGTTTCTGGCTTTGATTGCCGGACTAATTTCGCCGAAACCGATGGAATTTACCGTATTTTCGGCGATTGCGGGAGCGGTTGCGGTTTATGGAATCGGGCGTTATCGTTCGCGTCAATCGGTTACAATCGCGGGCGTTTTGGTCGGTTTGGCAAGCGCGGCAACGGCTTTGGCTTTGATCGGTTACACGCAACAGCCGTTTATTTTGAATACCGTAATGTTAGCGATTGCTTGCGGTTTGGCAAGCGGTTTGGTTACGGCGGCGGTTACGGCGGTTTTTCTGCCGATGTGCGAAAATGTTTTCGGAATTTTGACAGATGTTAAACTTCTTGAACTTTCAAATGCTGATTTGCCTGCGCTCGGACAGCTTGCCCTTCGTGCGCCGGGAACGAATCAACATTCGCACGCCGTCGGACAATTGGCTGAAGAAGCGTGTCGCGGCGTTGGCGCAAACGGGCTTTTGGCAAGAATCGGCGCACTTTATCACGATATCGGAAAATCTGCCGCGCCCGAACATTTTGTCGAAAACCAACTCGGCAAAAATCCGCACGATAGATTAAAACCGTCGCAAAGCGCGAAAATCATCATCAGCCACGTTACTTACGGCATAAAACTCGGCAAGGAAATGGGTTTGCCACAGAGAATTATTGATTTTATTCCGCAACATCACGGCACGCGGACTTTGCATTATTTCCTCAGAAAAGCGCAAGCCGAAGCGCGAGATGCGGACGAAATTTCCGAAAACGATTTTCGTTACCCCGGACCGAAACCGCAATTCCGCGAAGCCGCAATTATGATGATCGCCGACAGTTGCGAAGCCGCCGCACGTTCGCTTTCAGAACCTACGCCCGACAATATTCGATTTATCGTAACAAAAATCATTGACGCAATTTTGCAAGACGACCAACTCGACGAATGCGATCTGACGCTTCGAGAATTAACCGTCATCCGCGAATCAATGATCAAATCGCTCGTCGCAATTTATCATTCGCGTGTAGATTATCCCGGCTACACACCGCCGACATCTTCGCCAAAAGTTACACTCATCGCCGAAGCCGATTCCGAAGAACGCGGAATGCTCTACAAAAATCCCGCAGAAATCCCGATCTCACCCGGCGGCGAAGTCGAAGACGAAGCCATCGACCGCTCAAGTCCGCCCGATAAAGCGGAAGCGAAAACCGTTAAGTAATGTTGAAATTGTTCAAAAATAAAGTTTGTCCTTGGTGCGGTCGAAAACTGCGAATATCCGAGCTATTTGCTCTTGATGTTTATCTTCCAGACCAATGTGAAAAGTGTCGGAAATTCTATAACACCGATGGATTTTTCTTTGTTCCGATGCTTGCCTCGTTAATTTTTCCGTTTTTGATTGTCGAAATATTTGAGTTAAATCGAATTTTGGCTTTTGTTGGTTTAATATTAATGCCAATAACATTCTTAATTCTTGCAACACCGATAAAAGTTGAGTTCAACAGAAAAAATACAAAATCCTAATTTCAGCGGATTGCTTGCTTGTAGTTGTATTTGAGTTTATTATCGCACTATGAATTATCACGACATAATCACCATCGAACCCTGCAAGCGCGGCGGAAAGCCTTGTATTCGCGGAATGCGGATGACGGTTTATGATGTGCTTGAATATCTTGCTTCGGGAATGACGATGCAGGAAATTTTGGATGATTTCCCTTATCTTACGCACGAAGATATTTTGGCTTGTTTGGCTTTTGCGGCTGACCGCGAGAAAAATTTATTGGTAGTGCAGACGTGAGCGCGAATTTATTGTTTTTTCAGTCTCTATTTTTGCTCAAAATTCCAATTAAAACCAACGCGCCGCCGATGATTATGTGCAAATAATCGTCGGCGGTTTTCCATTGGAAATGTTGTTCGGGAAACCAATCGAAAAAACTTGCGGCGGCTTGGTAAAGGTCAATTAATCCGAAACTGATATTGAAACCGCGAATGAAATCTTCTCTTTTTGAAAAAACGCAAATTAGACCGATGACACCGAAAATTATGTGAAAAATGTTATACGGCGCGGCATTGCTCGTTAATCCTTCGGGCAAAATGAAGCCGAGCAAACCGATTAAAATTAAAATCGGCGCGAAAATTAATAGAGTTTTGTAATTTAAATTTTTATTTTTCAACATATTTACAATTTAGATTCGTTTGCAAACCTATTGTAGTTTCAATTTTTTCAATGACCAATGCAGAAACACGCACGAAGTAATTGTGCCAAAGTTTCACACACTTACTTCGTGCGTGTTTCCGCAAAAATTTGTTAAAATTTCCCTGCAATGAAATTTACTACAATACTTATCGTTCTGTTTTTAGCGTTAGTTTTAACCGTCGGCGGCGTTTCTTATTGGCTTTATTCTTCGCTCAACGCGCCGCACACACATGCGAAAACCAATCAATTTATTGTAATTCCGAAAGGTTCGACTCCGAATGACATTATCGCCAAATTAAACTCCGAAGGGATTTTAACCGGCTCAATGCCGCTTTCGATTTATCTGCGAACATTGGGCGACGCGAGCAAATTAAAAGCGGGCGAATATCAATTTTCATCGCCGATCACGCCTTTGCAAGTCTTAAAAGAACTCGAAAAAGGCGAAGAACGCACGACCAAGATCACGATTCCCGAAGGCTTTACGCGCTTTGATATTGCCAAACGAATTAACGAAAAATTCCCTTCAAATCCGGCAGTCGAAGACAAAGTTCTCGTCAGCTATATGAACGACACTTCGCTTATTCAAGACATTGCGCCGACGGCAAAAAACCTCGAAGGTTATATGTATCCGACGACTTACACTTTTCCGAAAGATACAACCGCGAAAGAAGTTATTACGGCAATGGTCGGACAATTCAAAAAATTCTGGAAACCCGAATGGAGCGAAAAAGCCAAAACTTTAAATAAAACTCCGCAAGAAATCGTTACGATTGCGAGTTTGATAGAAACCGAATCGAAATATGAAGAAGAACGCGCCCTTGTTGCGTCGGTAATTTACAACCGTTTGAGCAAAAATATGGCTCTCGGCATTGACCAAACGGCGGTTTATATCGCCAAAATGGAAAATCGCTGGGACGGCACGATTCACAAAAGCGATCTGGAATCAACTTCGCCATACAACACCAGAAAATACGCCGGAATTCCGCCCGGACCGATTTCGTCCGTTACCGAAAGTTCAATTCTTGCTGCACTGAACCCGAAACAAACCGATTATATTTTCTATGTCCTCAACGTCGAAAAAAATGACGGTTCGCACCATTTCTACGCTTCCGCCGCCGAATTTGAAAAAGGCAAAGCCGCCTATCAACAATGGCTCGAACAACAACGCCAGAAAAAACGCGAAGAACAAAATAATTGACGCGCAGATTTTATAGGAATAAAATAAAATTTGAATGGGATGAGCAGAAACGATTAATAAATATCGAGCGGCACGAAATTGATTTTATCGAAATCCCGCAACTTTTTGATAACTGGCGGCATACGATAGAAGATGACCGTTTTGATTATGGCGAGGTTAGATATTTTACACTCGGTTTATTGAATGGGCGAATTTTTGCCCTAACGCATACTGAAACCGATGACGTAATCAGAATTATTTCAGCTAGAAAGGCAAATAAAAATGAACAAGCAAAATATTTCAAAGAAATCACAAACTGATTGGTCAAGAATTGACGCAATGACCGATGATGAAATTGATTATTCCGACATTCCACCGATTACCGATGAAATGTGGGCGAAAGGAACTTTGCATAAAGGTTTTAAGCCAAATTCCGACATTTCGCAACAAATTATGGTAATTGACCGCGATATTATGGAGTTTTTCAAATCGCAAACCCGAAATTATCAATCAAAAATAAACGAATTGCTTCGTGATTATATGAAAGCGCATCAACCAAAATGATTTTTCGGGAACTTTTTTAGTTGATTGTTGTCTAAACTTTTAGACGCAAAAATGACAAATAAATCTACAATTTCAAATTTAGAACACAAATTTTTATTTGTCGCTTCATCAATAGTTCCGCTTCTATTTGTTGCGGCAATATTCTTTACAATTTATGATTCGTATTTTCCGCTGCCACCTTCGCCGCCAATTGAACAAAATACCACATTCTTTATCTCGAATTGCCGACTTCCGCCTTTTCTCGAAAAGGCTTTTTTGGTTTCCTTTTTGACTTGCGGATTTCTCACTTCGATTTTCGTTTTTTCCAGATTCATTTTTCATTCGTGGTTTGTCTTATTTTTTCCGTTAATTCTCTTTATATTTTATTTTATCCAAATCATTTCTTCATATTTCCATAGGATTTCTTATCCTGCTGAAGGATTTACGGAGCCCGGTTTATTTTTCGATGTTCCGTCGGTAGTGTTGATTTTTGGTGGAATTACAATTTTCCTCTTTTTATGGCACACTAAAGTTATAATTCAAGACAGAATTCGTGATAGAAACTTAAATCTTAATTTGCCGTAAATGATTAAATTGCTTGCTCTCGACCTTGACGGAACTTTTTTAAATTCAAAAGGTAAAATTTCCGAAGCCAACGCAAACGCTATCAGACTTGCCGAAGAACGCGGCGTTTTGGTAACGATTGCGACCGGACGGCGTTTTCGTGATGCGCGTCCGGTTGCGCTTGAGGCGAAACTCAATGCGCCGATTATTTCGCATAATGGTGCGCTTTTGAAGTTTGCGAAATCTTTGGAAACGGTTAATTTTTCGTTGATTAATCTCGAAACTTCGCTGGAGATTTTGCGTGTCGGACGTGAATTCGGTGGCGATGCGCTTGTCAGCACGAATCCGCATACGAAAGGAACTTTGCTTTACGATACGATTTCTGCCGACAATATTCCGCTTCAAAAATATATCGCGTGGTCGAAAACTTTTCACGGCGACGAAGCCGAAGAAGCCGTGCATCACGTCGAAAATCTCGAAAAAATTTTACACGAAACCGAAATCATTCATATTTCTTATTCGGGGAAATGCGCCGCAATGAGTGAGATTCAAACGCTTTTGCAAGACGAATTAAATGATTCTGTGAATATTTTGGCGACGATTTATCCGCATCTCGATTTTACTTTACTCGACATTTTGCCGCCCGACGCATCAAAAGGCATCGGCGTTGAAAAACTCGCTTTGCTAAATAATCTAACTGCTGAAAACGTAATGGTTTGCGGCGATAATTTTAACGATTTGGAAATGCTCGAATTTGCCGGAACGCCGGTCGTGATGGGAAATGCTTCGCCCGAATTGCTTGAAAATCCAAATTATCATCAAACGCTTTCTAATGATGAAAACGGTGTCGCTTTAGCCATCGAAAAGTTTATTTTGTAGAATAGAAAAGTAGTTATAATTTTTAATTTTTAGGAGACTTTAATGGCAAATAGAATTGCAGTTTTAGAAACGAACAAAGGAACAATCAAATTTGAATTGTTGGAGACGGACGCGCCGAAAACGACGGAAAATTTTCGGCTTTTGGCGGAAAAAGGTTATTACGACGGCGTGATTTTTCATCGCGTGATTCGTAATTTTATGATTCAAGGCGGCGATCCGCTTGGCGAAGGTTATGGCGGCGAATCGGCTTGGGGCGGAAAATTTGACGACGAAATTGATAGAACTTCGCCGCTTTATCAAGGCGGATATGACAAAGGCACAGTCGCTATGGCAAACGCCGGAGCGAATACGAACGGTTCGCAGTTTTTTATAATGCACATTGATTATCCGTTGCCGCCAAGCTATACGAAATTCGGCAAAGTCGTTGAAGGACAAGAAGTTGTCAACGTTATCGCCGAAGTCGAAGTCAATCCACGTGACAAACCGCTTGAGCCGGTTGTGATGGAAAAAGTTTGGATTGAAGAATAGTTTGGAGTCCTGCCTTTAGGCGGCGCAACTATAAGCGAAGCGAAATAGTTGCCTGACGCTGATTAACTTGAATTTTAATTTACGCCGAAACCACTTTGCTTCGCTCGCGGTTTTGCCGCATAAAGGCAGGACTCCAAACAAATTTATGCCGACGATTGATTTAAATTGCGATATGGGCGAAAGTTTCGGTGCGTGGACGATTGGAAACGACGCGGAATTGATGGATTTTGTTTCGTCCGTAAATATTGCTTGCGGTTTTCACGCGGGCGATGCGAGCGTTATTCGCAAAACAATCGAAACGGCAATCGAAAAAAAAATAAAAATCGGCGCACATCCATCGTTTCCCGATTTGCAGGGTTTCGGGCGGCGCGAAATGAAACTTTCGCCGCAAGAGATTTTCGACATCGTGCTTTATCAAGTTTCCGCGCTCAAAGGAATCTGCGAAGCATTAGGCACACAACTTCATCACGTCAAACCGCACGGCGCACTTTATAATATTGCCGCCAAAGATGAAAATTCGGCTCAATCTATTGCCAAAGCCGTCAAAGCGATTGATTCAAATTTAATATTTTACGGACTTTCGGGAAGTTTTCTAATTTCCGAAGCGGAAAAAATCGGACTCAAAACCGCTTCGGAAGTTTTCGCCGACAGAACTTATCAAACGGACGGCAGTTTAACGCCGCGAAGCGAACCAAACGCGCTTATCAAAGATACTGAAATTGCAATCGCACAAGTTTTGCAGATGATTCAAACACATACAGTTACCGCAACAAATGGCGAAACTGTGGAAATCAAAGCCGAAACCGTCTGTATTCACGGCGACGGCGAAAACGCGCTCGATTTTGCGCGGACAATTCGGCAACGGCTCAAAGAAAATAATGTTGAAATTTTGAGTTAAAAATGAGCGAAAAAGCATCGGTAACAAAATTGCTTTACGAGTGGAGCGGCGGAAATAAGTCGGCTCTCGACGCGCTGATGCCGCTTGTTTATGACGAATTGCGTCGCATTGCGCGAAGATTTTTACAGCGCGAATCCGGCGATCATACTTTACAGCCGACTGCGCTTGTTCACGAGGCATTTATTCGTTTGAACGACCAAAAAGAAGTTTCGTGGCAAAACCGCGCACATTTTTTTGCGATTGCCGCCAAGATGATGCGCCGCGTTCTGGTTAATCATGCCGAAGCCAAACACGCCGAAAAACGCGGTGGCATTCGGGCGCAAAAAGTCGAACTCGACGAGGCTTTGGCGTTTTGCGAACAGCGTGGTTTTGACTTACTTGCGCTGGATAAAGCACTCGGAAAACTCGATAAATTTGACGACCAAATGTGCAAAATCGTCGAAATGAAATTTTTCGCCGGTTTAACAAACTCCGAAATCGCCGAAGTTTTAAACATCTCAACTGCCACCGTCAAACGCGAATGGTCAGCCGCTAAAGTTTGGCTTTTGCGCGAATTGTCCGACGAATAAAGTTCAGAGAAACGACTTCAGCCGTGAAACCACCAGCGAAACGCGGAAGTTTCTCACGCTTAAATGCGTTGCTCTAACATTTTTTTGAGCCTGCAAACTCATTTTTTCTGCGTTAGATTGTGGGAGGAATTTCACTAAACAATGACGGCGGAGCGTTGGAAGCAAATTAAGACGATTTTTTATCAAACGGTTGAAACCGCGCCGGACAAACGCCGAGTTTTGCTGACGGAAATTTGCGGCGAAGATGGTGATTTGCGCGATGAAGTCGAATCATTGCTACAATTTGAACATCAATCCGTCGAATCATTTGAAGAACCGATTTTCGATGCCGCCGTCAAACTTCTGACTGAAGACGATTTACCGTCTGACGCGCAAATTGATAATTATCGAATCGGGCGCGAAATCGGGCGCGGCGGAATGGGCACGGTTTATCTGGCAACGCGAACCGACGGGCTTTTTGAGCAAAAAGTCGCGCTGAAAATTATTAAACGCGGAATGGATACCGATTCAATCGTTAAAAGATTTACGATGGAACGGCAAATTCTTGCTTCGCTCGACCATCCGAATATTGCAAGACTTTTTGACGGCGGCACGACCGACGACGGTTTGCCTTATTTCGTGATGGAATTTGTCGAAGGTTTGCCGGTTTTAGAATTTTGCAACGAGCAGAATCTCGGTCTTAACGAGTGCCTGAAATTGTTTCGTAAAATCTGCGACGCGGTGGCTTTCGCTCATCAAAATCTGGTAATTCACCGCGATTTGAAGCCGTCAAACATTCTCGTCAACCGCAACGGCGAACCGAAACTGCTCGATTTCGGAATTGCCAAACTTCTTCATTCCGAACCGTCGGGCGAAACCGAATTGACCGAAACGGCAAACCGTATGCTCACGCCTGAATATGCCTCGCCCGAACAAATTGGCGGCGGGCGCATCACAACTCAATCCGATGTTTTCAGTCTGGGCGTTTTGCTCTCGAAATTAGTCCGAAGTCCAAAATCCGAAGTCCAAAGCACATCGAAATTAAAAATTTCTAATTACAAATTTCAAACCAAAGTCAAAAAACCAAAGACCGAATTAGAGGCAATTTTGCAAACTGCTCTGCACAGGGATTTATCGCGGCGATATTCTTCGGTCGAGCAGTTTTCCGAAGACATCCGGCGATTTTTGGAAGGCTTGCCGGTTTTTGCGCGGAAAGATTCTGTTGCTTATCGAACCGCGAAGTTTGTTTATCGCAATCAAACTGCGGTTTTTGCCACTGCGTTTATGATTTTGGCTTTGGCGGCGGCGACTGTTTTTTCCGTGTGGCAAGCGCGGCGAGCAAACGCGGCACAGCAAAAAGCAGAACGCCGATTTAATGATGTGCGAAAAATTGCCGGAAAAGTGATTTTCGATTATCACGATAAAATCCAAAATCTTTCAGGCGCAACCGAAGTTCGCCGTCAGATGCTTCAAGATTCGATTGAATATCTCGACGATTTATCAACCGAAGCCGCCGGCGATAACGGACTTTTAAGCGAAATCGGCACGGCTTATCTGAAAATCGGCGATGTTCAAGGCAAACCTTTTGAGGCAAATTCAGGCGACTCCGAAGGCGCACTCGAAAGTTACCGAAAAACCGAACGGATTTTTCTGAAATTAACCGAAACAGACGCAAACAACCGCGAATTTCAAATAAATCTTACCCGCGCTTGGGAAGGCATCGGCGGAATTCTCGTGCGGCAAATCCGTCTTGACGAAGCGATAGAATTGCACCGCAAATCTTTGTCTGTGCGCGAGAAATTATTGAACGAAAATCCGTCGGACAATGATTTGCGCGAGCTTACGGCGAAAACTTTGATTGATTTGGGCGATGCAAATGCGGTAAAAAGCGGACAGTTTTCACCCGATAAAGATTTTCAAATTATCGAAAATCTTCAACTTGAATCGCTCGAATTTTTCCGCCGCGCACTTTCGCTTCGGCAAGCGGTTGCCGCCGAAAATCAATCGGCTGAAAATCTTCGGCGGGTCGGCGGTTGTTTGCAAAGAATCGGTTTTCGGCTTGTCAGCATCGGCGATTTTAAGAAGGACGAAATTTTTCATCGGCAAGGTTTGGAAAATCATCTGGAGGCTTTGCGCCGGTTTGAAACAGCGCGAAATCTCGAACCGGAAAACGCCAAATTCCGCCGCAGTTATTTTGACCAACTGATGATTACGGCTGAAGTTCAAACGATGTTGAAAGATTTTCCGGCGGCGCGTGAAAATTATTTACAAGTTCAAAAATCCTTTGAAGAAATCGCCGCCGCCGACCCGACGAATGCCGAAGCCAAACGTGATTTGGTTAATCTTTTCGACCGTTGGGGCAAATTTTACATCGCTTTGAAAGATGCGCCGAAAGCGATTCAACATTTCCAAAAAGCCGCACAAATTCTCGCCGAAATTGTCAAAACAAATCCGACAAA
>CALMEH010000779.1 GCA_937863115.1 uncultured Acidobacteriota bacterium | reverse complement strand
CCCTCGCTAGTAATCAGCGGTTCTTTGATTGCCGGATCATCTTCGTCGTCAAAAAATCTTTCAAGATTTGTCGAAACAATCGAAAATTGACGCTCGCCCGGCGCGGACAAAAGCGCGGCTTTCGTATTTCCCGAAACCGTCGGTTTATTGTCCACATCAACCAGAAGCGAATAAGCCCGATAGCTGTAATTCACAACGCCGGTCAGATTTTTGATTTCCGCAAAACTCGTAACATCAATCGGTTGTGCGCCGAGTTGTGCGGTGCTTTCAACGCGGATTCTTTCAGGATTATGATCGAAAATCGGCATTTTCGGCGTAATTTTCTTTAATTTTTCCTTTTCTTTGTCAGGCATCATCACATAATCGTAGATGTTGAAGCCGGGTTCGCGGAAAGGTCTCGGCAAACCCTTCAAAACAGCATAAAACGTGCCGTCCGAAGTAGAATTACCGCTTGCTTCGTCAACTCTTCCGCCCGTCGGCGCGACAACCGTCATTTCGCCAAAGGTAACACGCATTCCTTCATATTTTTCAAGCTGGTCAATAACATTCGCTTTAAAATCTTCTACCGTTAAAACAATCGGTTTCGGCAAAGGATTTCCTTTTGAAACAACTTTTATCGTGTCAATTCCCTTTTTCATCGAAACTTCGGTTATCGGCAAAGTCAAAGGATCGGCTTTCGGACGATATTCGACAACCATTCCCGTAATGGTTACGAGATTTCCGATTGCCGCATCGCCGCCCGGTTCAGTTCCCGTGAAAACCTGAATTCCTTCGCTGGTTGCCGCGTTGCCATCGGTTTGGTCGTCGGGCGTTTGCATAAAAAAGCCGTTTCTTATCCGCGCTGTAACGATTCCCGTTATTTTTACGCTGTCATTAACAAGCGGCGAACCGTTTTTGTCGCCCTGAACTTCGCTGATTTTGCGCTCCTTTTGCGCTTCGGCAACGGACGCGAAAACTGAAATGCTCAGTAATAAAACCGAAAGAATTTTAACAATTTTATGATTCATAGTTTTTTAAATTTGAAGCCGAATCTTTGATGCAGATTTTTTATTAAAAGAAATATCTAAAAATATAAAACCACAAAAAAACACGAAGAAACACGAAAAGTTTAGAAATAGTTTCGTGGAGTTTCGTGTTCTTTCGTGGTTAAAATCTCATCGAAATTATTGCAAATCGCGCCGCCGTTCGATAATTGCTTGCGTATTTATCGGAACTTCGCTAAAGAAATTATAGCCCGTAAGGTTTTCAACCGCATCAACCGTAACGCGGAATTGCCGCCACGGAGCGTTGATATTGAGCGGTGGAAAATTCGGCACAATTTGTCCGAAAGCGCGTGTGCCGCGATTAATTCTCGATAAATCGTTGGTGCCGTTCGGCAAAACAAGCACGACCTTCCAAGTATATTGCGGCACAACGACTCTGCCTTGCGCGATTGTGCCGATGTTTCCGACAGGTCCGGTAATAATGTAAATCTCGTTACCTTGCGCGGCTAAAGTGCGGCAATAGCTTTCGAGTTCTTCCCACGGACCTTGATTGTTAGCGGAAAGTTGCGGCACGAAATTGGTCATCAAAAACGTCGCTGAATTATTCGGAACAGAATTTGTTCTGTCGCCGGAAGGACACATATGTCCGCGGTCATAGCCCGAACCTGAATAATCGTTGTCCTGCACTTGATACCAACCCGCAGGCAAAGCCGGATCGGGGCGATAATCGTCCTGACGCGGCGTGGTTCCAACCCAACTGCTATCTAAACGCCACGCAACCCAGCGCGGTGTTGCCGTGCTTCGGTTGTATGAAAGCGAATATTGCGGCTTGACCATCAAATAATTGTTTTCATTGGCAACATTGATGGTCGCATTTGTCGGATTTCCCAAAAGAAGCGGGTCTTCGCCGGGAATCGGAGCGTTAATTGTTAAATTTATTGATACGTTCGCGGTTCTGCCTTGCGCGTCCGAAGCCGTTGCCGAAACGCTTGTCGGACCGCCGGGCGCATTGCCCGGAATCGTATATGAATACGAGAAAACATTATCGCCCACGGTTACGTCGCCATTTGTGCCGTCATCGAAAAATGTCTGATTTGCCGAACCGCCGATGTTTGTCAGACTTCCCGTAACGGCAATTCCGGTGCTTGGCGGAGTGCTTGCAGGGAAAACCGAAACAGTCAAAAGCGTTGCGGCATTCGGCGCAACTGTGCTTGGCGAAGCCGCGCCGTTG